>CAVKTU010000060.1:0-7878 GCA_963659395.1 Holdemanella sp.
TCATTGAGATATGCTCTGATCACGTAATTGCTCGGGCCTTCTATTTTGAAGGAGACTTGTGTGTCTTCTTCGTATTCGTCTAATAACGGATTACCAGATAAATCGGTTACAGTGATGGAAGGATCGTCGCATGAGACGGAAAGGGAATATTTCGCTTTGACGTGGCTGGAAGAAGAGGATGAAGAAGACGAAGAGGACGAACCGCTGCTACTAGCGTCGCCTCCCGCGCAAGCTCCCAAAAGAAGCAAAGTCGCTAAGAAGGTGATGGCCGCTTTCGAGTTACCTTTCATGTTTCTTTTCCTCCTCGGTGTCAAGACGAAAAACGACGAAATATAAGGTCAACTAAATTATCTTTCAAAGCGCTTACACTGCTTATGGAATGTAGTTCGCTATAAGTGCTCAATATTCATATTTCTTTGCAATTCTCTTCTTATTGGTTCGTTTTTATTCACAAAATCCGCATATAATATAAGCAGCAATGAGCCAAACGATTCGCGAATATCCCAATATTCCCATTCCTTTCCACACCATGGTCAACACCGACATCGATGTGGATAGCCACCGCCACCGCTATGTCGAGGTTTTCTTAGTGACGAAAGGGGCCATCGACCATAACGTTGCTAACGAGAAGGAACGAGTGCGGATTGGGGATATGCGCATCATCTTCCCTGGCACCGTCCATTCCTTCAAATCCTGCGGGCAAGATAGCCTTCACCGCGACTATTTGATCCGCACGGACATCTATGAAGAGGCCAAACAGGCTATCGATCCCTCTTTCTTCGCCGAAGCGGAGAAGGTCGGCTATGCCAAGGCCCATCTCGATATGCAAGAGGTTCTCTTCTTAGAAGGCAGGATGTCTTTCTTCTTAGCCTTAACCGACGTCGAGAAACGCAAGACGATGGAGAAAATCATCGTCATTTACCTTCTTTCCTTGATTTACGCCGATACGCCGATCAAAGTGCAAACGAGCCCCTTTGAGCAAATCACCATCGAAGCCATCGCCGCCCATTTCAATAAACCCGATGCCTATGAGAGGATCCGCCAGGCCACCGGCTATAACGAGAAATATTTCTGTCAGAAATTCAAAGACTGCTTCGGCGTCAATTTCGTCACCTATATCACCAGAAAGAGGATGGATTACGCCAATTATCTACTCAAATCAACCTCTATGACGATTGAAGCCGTCGCTAACGAAATCGGCATCGAATCCCTCTCCCATTTCCATAAGCTCTATTACAAGCAATTCCATGTGACCCCAGGCAAAAGCCGCAAGGAAAAGAGCGACTAATCCCCTTTCTTCCGATGAATCCCCCGATCATAAAGTTCGGGGTATTTTTCTTTATTGACATATTTGTCTAAAAGATAGCTCTCATATAGGAAGAAAGATAAAAGCAACAAAGGCGCAAGGAAAAACAAAAAGAAGAAGATGACGATATATTTAACAACCAAATCGGGAATCATCTCGAATAAATATGGGGCTAGGAAAACCGCTAAAGGGAGGAGGTTAGTTAGGAACGCTTTAAGATAAAGCCTAGCGCTAAGGCTATAAGTCTCGCTCCATTTCGTTTCATAGGTGGCGATAACCGGGAAAGAAAAAAGAAAAACCGGATAGATGATCAACGCGAATATCCCTAACGGCATATCCCAAAGCAGCTCGTTAGGACGAAGAAGGTGAAAAAGGTAGGTGCCAGAGAAGAACAAACCGATAAGAAACCCGCTTAAAGCGGCTTGCCTGCCATTTTGTTTTAACCCTAGCTTCCAATCCTCGAAAAAGAAAATAGGTTCCAAATAGCATAAACGTTTGATGATACGCATAAGAGAGCCGACACCCAAACCGAAAACGAGAGTGGCAATAGGATTACAAGCCAAGAATAAATAATGTGGAAAGGCCGTATCTTCGTTGCCCGCCTTCTCCAAAGCGATGACATAAGAATCGACGAAGAAATGCAAAGCCAAAAAAGGCAAGGCGAAAAGAAGCAAAAGCAAAGCGATGCCAATCAGTTTGCGGTATTCGTTCCGCAAAATATCCCAAAACAAAGCGGGTCTAGAGGAAGGAAGGCCGGATTCTAAGAAATCCTCTTTCTTGGGTTTCTTAACGAATAATTTCATAAGAAGGCCTCCGCCACCGTCAAGGCGCCATCTAGCGAAGAGCCATTAAGACTGCCTAGATGCATTGATGATTTATTAAAACATGCGTAATACGGCTCTTCTTTCTCGTTCGAAAAGCCATGCGGAGAGATCTCAAATCCGTATGTAACGCCATCGGATACATAAAAAGAGAGGCTTTTTGCGTAAAGATTTTGGATTTTCGCTTGTTCTAAAGGAAGCATCAAAGAAGAGCAATTGATTTCTTCTAATTTCGAAAAGGAAACAAAAAAGATATCCGCCTCAATCACGCCATAGGTGCCTAAGATCTGCGAGAAATAGCTATCGTTTGGCGATAGATAACGATAATTTAGTTCCTTCAAATAAGCGGGTTTAATCGAAGAGAGGTATTCCTCAAAAGCATGGTGATCGTATTGCTCGCTGATAAGCAAAATATCGGCTTTCTCCTCTTCTTTGGTTTTCCCTAAATAAGCGGCTGAGAGAACCACCGACAAAACGGCGGCGCCTGCGAAAAGGAAATAGATGATACCGTAACGCCTTAAATAGCCGCGAAGCTTCTCTCTCACTTCTCTTCCCTCCAACCGACGATCCAATTATTCCAAAGAAGAAAAGAATAATGCCTTTGCTCTTTAAATGGTATCTCGCCTAAAGGGGCGGCCCAGTAAAGCGGGCCATCGTCAGTGACGATCTTCCAAGAAGCGAAATGACGATCAACCGTGAAAGGAGAGATAGAGACAACATTAACTTCCAATTCCCGTTCCTCTTTCCTTTGCGCCTCGAAGAAAGAGCAAACGCAAAAGGCATAACGAGCCTTTATCAAGAAGAATGTCGATGTGAACCCAAAAAGAAGCAATGAAGAAAGGGAAAGCAAATAAAAGAGGCCCTTTCCCAGTCGTTCAAAATAAACGATGCAAAGAATAAAGGATATGATGGCGATGATGGCCATCAAAATCCCAATAGCCATATCAAAAACCCTTTCTTTTTTCTTTTTGGCTAAAAAGAGAAGGATACATTCGCTCATCGAGAAGCCTCTCTGATATCTTTGATGGCGGGCAAAGAGGAATTTAGCGCCTCTTCTACGCTTCCTTCAAAAGCGATGCCTCCATCCCCTAACACAAATAATCGGTCAGCTAGGTTAATCGCCTCGTCGAAATTATGGGTAACGTAAATAACGGTCGGATGAACGGAAGCGAAGAGTTTCTTTAACAACAACACAATCTCGCTTCTTTTAGGAGCGTCGAGATTAGATAACGGTTCATCGAAAAGGATAACCTCGGGGTTCTTGATGAGCGCTCTAGCGATGGCCACCCTTTGTTGTTGGCCTCCCGATAAATAGCGAGGCTTCCTCGAAAGGCACTGGGAGATATCAAGCGCTTTAGCCATCTCCTTGACTCTTTGCTCAATTTCTTCTCTGGGAACATTAAGTAGTTTCAAAGGAAAGGCGATATTCTCAAATACGGTGAAATGGGGGTAAAGAGAATATTCTTGGCTGACATAAGAAAGATTGCGCTTCTCTAATGGCAATTTGTCGATGGAAACGCCATCGAAAAGGATGGATCCATCATAAGGAAGTTTGCCTAGAATAGCACGCAACAATGAAGTCTTACCAGAGCCTGAGGCACCAAGAAGAACGTTAGTCGTACCTTCTAGGAAGGTCGCATTCAAAGAACGGAAGACCATTGTCTCCTTTTTCCTATCGATATAGCTAATGTTTAGATTACAGATTTGAACTTCGCTCATAGGGATATATTACCCTTTCTCCTTCTCCTTACATAAGAAAAGCCTTCTAAGGGAGGATAGAAGGCTTTCCGAGAAAGGAGGCTATCAGTCAATCCAGGAATATTGGAAAGTAATGCTGGCGTTTGTGAGGGTTTCTGAGGTGTCGAATCTAACAACGATAGCGCAACCTGCGGACAAGGCAATTTCGCCGGCATCGATGGTGTAAAGTCCATCGGCAGGCTCAGGAACGCTGAAGGCAACTAATTTGGCTGTAATAGCGTAATTATAAAGCGCAAAATTGCTAGCAGGCTTAGTCGCCGTGAACATCTTTAGCTTAATGCCTTTGTGATTGACGGATTTGGGAAGGGGGACATTCATCTGACTTGCAGCAGTCCCTGAATAATTGATATTGGTTAAGGAAAGACGCATATCCCCATCGGCGGTATTCGCTAACGGCAAAACGCTATAAGTTATTCCGTCCTGGACCCAAGCGACTTTGAAGTCATAGTTTAAGCGGATTGCTATAGCGCCCGTGTAGTCAAGGCCTATGGACAAGGCTCCGTCGTGATACGCATCGTAATTAAGGCCAACATTGCTGGCAAAGCCTCCGTACAGCGGAGAAATAAAGCCATCGGCGGTTTGGGTCGGCGTTTCGCCCGAACCGCTGGTCCGCGAAAAGGAATAGCCAACGGGTGTATTATCGTTATTTCCGATTACGACACGATCATTAGCGCCAACGCCACTCGAATAACCTTGAGCGAGCACCTTTACATAGAAAGCGCGGTATTCGGGCTTCGTATAATCCGCTTTACTCCCCATAAGTTCAGCTGGTATCTCGATTAAGCCGTTATAGTTGTTCCCACCTGCGTTATCGGCGACGAGTTCGCCATCCTCATAGGCGATATACCTATTAGCAGCGGCGGTTCCTTTCCAACTAGTCATATCACCTCCACCCCAAGATTCGGTAACAGAGGATTTATAAAGATGAAAATCGGATAACGTTAAAGTGGTGTTGACATGGTTGCCGTCAGAATTTTGGCTGTCTATTTTAAGTCCAGCATTATTATCGCTAAAAGACTTAAGCCAATAACGGTTATCGTTATCATCGGCATAACGTTTAGAATAATTTTTCCAGTCGTCTTGCGTTCCCAAAACCTGCACCGCATCGTCACCTTCTGCTTTCGAATGGAAACGCATGTGCGTGTATCCTAAAGAATAGGCTTCCTTAAGAACCGATCCTTTAAAATATAGACTGCCGCTTGCCGCAGTCGCTTTGCCATCAGCGAAGGTCACGCCGTCGCTATAAGCGTACTTCGTCATAAAGACTTCAGGGAAGGTATACGGAGCGATATAGCGATCGTCAGTGTCCTCCACCGCGAAGCCCTCGCCATGAGCGGCATCGCTGATGTTCCCTATCGTAGGAGCCGCGAAGACGACCTTGTGTCCCGGATCGTCACAGCAGATCCAGTATTCTTTAACGCCCGCCTTAGCGGAAGTCGGAGCGATTTCGGCGTAATGGTGAATGTTACATGTCGCAGTATGGACGTGGGTCTCCTCTTCAGCAATCGCGGCTTTCAAGGAATCGCCGGCAACCAAAAGGATGCCAGCCACGCCAAAAGTGAGCGCCACGCCGCCCGCTAAAGCGGTCAAAAGTTTTTTGTTCATAGGTGGATATCTCCTTTTCTATAGTCTTAATATGGCAACTCTGTAAGCGCTTTAGCATGCATCGTGTCTAGGGAAATGTGCTCTTTTTTCATTTTGGTGCTCTTTTCACACAAAAAAGGCCTTTCTAGACGTCATAATGTAAGCGATTCCATCAGCATCAAAACTGGCTTTTTCCTAACAATAGAAAGCAATATAAAATAGGAGCGAATCCATGAAAGAAAGAAAGAGAATCCTCACCTTATTGGCGCTAGCAGGTCTTCCTTTGCTATCCCTATTCTCTTGTAGCGGCCCTGCCACTACGTCTTCCTCTTCCTCTCACGCCCATAATTTCCAAGTCGTAAGCGAAACGCCCGCCACTTGCACCGAGAACGGCAGTAAAACAGAACGCTGTTCCGTATGCGGCGAGGAAAAGACCGAAACGGAAACGGCCCTTGGCCACTCCTATGGGGAATGGCAACAAAAAAGCCCTGCCACATGCCTAGAGAGCGAAAAACTAGAACGCGTTTGCACTCGTAATGGTTGTGGCGCCAGCGAACTAAAAGACGGTGAAAGCGCATTAGGACATTCGTGGGACGAATGGGTTACGGAGGGCGATAAGATGGTTAGAAGCTGTTTACGGGAAGATTGCGACGCCAAAGAAGAAAAATTAGCGCCCCTAGTCCGCGTTTATGCGCCAGAGGAAGGCTCTACGCCCTTCCTAACGACCGCTAAAAACTACTTAGAGGCCAGCGATCCAAATGTCCACGATTATTCTTGCCAAAACGATGGCCTTTTAGGATATAAAGTGCGTTGGATCAGTACCTTTAGCGATGTGACATCCTTCCGCATCGATTGTTCCAAAGACGCCTCTTTTGCGACATGTGAGAGCAGCGAAGCGCCTGCCGATGCCAGCGAGCAATATGTCTATAACCTAGAAAAAGCCACCACCTATTACATCAGGGTGACCGCTATCACGGCCACAGGCGAACATCATTCCAATAACGTCGTAACTTTCCTTACTTCTGATCTAGGTCCTCGGGTAATGAAGATCGACGGCATCCATAACGTCCGCGATATCGGCGGCTATATGACGCCTGAAGGAAGAACTTTGCAAGGGAAGATCTTCCGCGGCGGCGCTCTCTCGCCCAGCACCTTTGACGCCTATGCCAACATCAATCTCTCCGAAAGCGGCAAGAAATATATGAGCGAGACCCTTAAAATCAAAACCGATTTCGATTTAAGGAGCCGAAGCGAAAACCGCGCCCCCGGCACTCCAGAAGATTCCGGTTTGACCACTAGCCCCATCCCCAACGCCAACCTTGAATACCATACCGTCAACGGTTATGAATCGATCTTTAGCGAAAAGGAAGCTTATCGCGAAGCCTTTAGCGCGTTATCCGACGAAAACCGCTATCCCGTTTATCTCCATTGCACCGGCGGCGCCGATCGAACGGGGACCGTAGCATTCTTATATAACGCTCTGCTAGGCGTCAATGAAAGCGATTTGATCCACGATTATGAATACACCTCCTTCTCGATATACGACGAAAGGAATTCCAAAGACGGATCGATATATCACTTTAAGCAGATGTACGAGAAAATCAAAAGCGATTATGAAGGCGATACTTTAGCTAAGAAAGTAGAGAATTTCTTATTGTCCATCGGCGTCACAGAAACGGCGATCTATAACATCAAAGCCATTATGCATGGCCAAGAGACAAGAGAGGAAGAAGAACCCGAACCAATCACCTATAATGTGCCTTTCGACCTTTCTAGCGGGAATATCACGCTTAGCCAAACCAATAAACTGGCACAAGGAAATGTCGTCGGCTACGATGGCACCATCTATAGCGTCCACCTAAAAGAAAAGCTAACCAATGGCGGAACCTTCTTATTCATCGGCAGCTATGGCTTCTATTTGCGGGGCGGCAACGTTCGTTATGCCAAAAGAACGAGTACAGGTTTCACAGATATATATATCGACGGAGTGCGCGAAGTCGGCGGCTCTAGCATAACCATTAGCAACACTAGCCTTCAAAACGGCACGATCATCGGATTGTCTGCGACCATCAAAGATAGCGGCAAGATGACCTTGGCTATCTATCAAAACAACACTTTCGTCATATCCTACGATTATCCTCGAGTAAGCGACGAAATCGCTTCAACAGAAGCACAATTCGAAATCTGCCTTGGTGGGGATGTCAGCGAATGCATCATCTCCTCTCCTGCTTCTTAGATCGTTAAATAACGGCGTTTTGCAGGGATTTGTTCGTTTTCATTTGATTTCATTTTCGTAGTAACAATGATTCGCAATTATTAGAGCTGCCGATAACCAAGCCTGTATACTGGAGATGTCTGCTCCTAAAGCCGAAGAAGGCAGTAAATAGATTTCAGCGTCCACTTTTCTTG
>CAVKTU010000061.1:0-7716 GCA_963659395.1 Holdemanella sp.
ACCACAACAGCGCCAACAGGCACCTCTCCAAACGAAAGAGCTTTTTTGGCAAGTTCAATCGCTTTGTCCATGAAAAAATCTTCGTTCATAAGATAAAACCACCGCACAAAGGCCTCTTCCTTATGGCTGCTTCCTTCCGGCCCTGACCAGGTTCGAAAGACGCCCTTCGCGATGGCAAACGTATTATAAGTTGATGTTGGATTTTTTAAAAGAGCGACACTATGGGAAATTCAAAATAGAAAACAATTTTTTCAAAATCCGTCAGCGTTTTGCAAATATATTTTGATTTTTGATGAAAATTTCAAGAGAAAACGGCGTATCGACAAAGGCGATAAAGAAAGAAAAAACAAAAAGCAGCCAAGCGTTTTTGGGCGCGATTATTTGATTGGCTTTAGAATGTCAAGACCGCCCATAAACGGACGCAAGACCTCAGGAATAACGACCGAACCGTCGGCTTGTTGGAATTGCTCCAACAAAGCGGGGAAAATGCGCGATGTAGCAAGGCCGGATCCGTTTAGCGTGTGGCAGAAGTGCATCTTGCCTTCCTCGTCTTTATAACGGATCATGCCGCGCCTGGCTTGATAATCTCTAGCGTTAGAGACGCTGGAAACCTCTTTATAAATGTGCATTGAAGGGATCCATACCTCAATATCATAAGTACGAGCCATCGAAGCGCTGCAATCGCCAGCGGCTAATTTATCAATTTGATAGCAAAGTCCTAGACCCTCAACGAGTTTCTTGGCTTTGTTAACGAGCTCTTCAAAAGCGGCATCGCTTCCATCGTCTGTGGTATATTGAACCATTTCCACCTTATCGAACTGATAGCCGCGGATCATGCCTCTTTCTTCGGTGCGATAGCTACCCGCTTCTTTGCGGTAACAAGGCGTGTAAGCGAAATATTTCTTGGGCAAATCGTGAACCGAAAGCACTTCGTCGCGATGAAGGTTGACAAGCGCCGTCTCAGCGGTCGGAAGCAAGAATTTTTCCGGATCGGCGCCGTTTAGCCAAAAAACGTCGTTTTTGAATTTGGGGAATTGCCCGGCGGTGAAACCGCTTTGGAAATTAAGGATGTGGGGAGGCAAAATGAAAGTGTATCCATCCGCCAAATGAGCGGAGATGAAATAATTTAGCAGAGCCCATTCGAGCTGTGCGCCTTTGCCAGTATAAATCCAAGTGCCAGTGCCGCTAATCTTCGCCGCCCTCTTATAATCAATAAGGCCAAGCGATTCCGCCAATTCTACGTGATTCTTGGGGGTAAACCCATCAAAGGTGGGCTCCTTGCCGAAATGATAAATCGGAGTGTTGTTTTCTTTTTCCCCAGGCAAAAGATCCTCGTCGGGAAGGTTTGGCAAAACTTCGACGCGGGCCTGAATATCGTTGTTTACTTTGTCCAATTCTTTTTCTTTATCGGCATTTTGCTTGGCGAGTTCCTTGACTTTAGCGAAAATGGCTTGAACATCCCCACCCTCTTTTTTAACTTGCGGCACCGATTTTGATAATTTGTTCTGCTCGGCTTTGTTGCTTTCGACTTCCAAAAGGAGTTCTTTCCTTTTCTTGAAATCGTTAAGCAAAGGGGTTGGATCAAATTCCCAACCCTTCCTAGCCAGCAATTCCTTGACTTTTTCGGGTTCGTTTTCGATTTTCTTTAAATCAATCATTTTCTCTCTCCTTGTTAGATAAGAACGCTGCGATAGATGGACGCAAGTTGTTCGCCGGTTTTCCTAAGGGTGTTCTCCTTCGCTAAATTATACGCGCCAATTATAGACGAAGAAGCCTTTCCCGATGATAAATCCATTAAATAATCGGCTATGTCTTGCGCATCATTGGCAAAATAAGCGGTTTTGTCATTAATGAAGCGGTCTATAACGTTCCTTGAATATGCAATCACCGGCAATTTGGCGGCAAAGCATTCCAAAATCGTCATATCGCAATAAGAGGAATCGCCAACGACCAAAAAGGCCATGGCCGACATTAACGCGCTACGATAAAGGTCGTCGCTTAGTAAACCGACGACGCTTACGTTTTTAGGTAGCTCTTTTTCCTTGCGCCGATATTTTTTCTTGTTCTCTTCTCTTTTGGGGTCGATTAAAAAGAAGCGGGTATTGGGAAGCATGTTTCCCAACGTCTTCAAAAGGAAAAAGTTGTCCCCGCTCCCCAGATCGCCAACCGACAAAACAAACCCGGATTTTTCCGAAAATCTAAAATACTTTGCAAAAGCCGTATATTCTATTTCATCAAGCCGTTCAAAACGAGCTAAATTAACACCCGATGGAACGATCTGGATTCGGTTGGTAACACCCAACGCTTTGATGGTATACATAGCGATTTCCGAAGGAACGATAACCACCCTAGCGCCCATTAATATCGCCTTGGCTTTGGGCGACAAAGAAACCTCGCCGTTTTTGGAACGGTCCAAGAATTGGCCGTTCGCGTCATCTTCGGTATAAAGGGCGCTTACGACATAAGGGATTTGCTCCTTCGCCACCTCAATAGCGGTTTTTTCTTCCAACGGCGAAATGAAATGGGCGATATCGGGAGAGGAAGCCACGTTTTCTACGTGACTAAGGCCGACGAATTCCAAGGCTCCTTTAATGTTTTTGCGGAGCCTTGTTGCTTCGAAAGGCGTATTTTTCTCCTCAGGACGAAAGGAGATAAGAACTTTCATCACTCTTATTCCACTTCATCTGGCGTCGGAACATGTTCAGGGGCCGCCTTTTCCGTCGTGGCGTCATCAGAATCGCCACCAACCAAAGACGGATTCACTTCCTCTTCAGCCACTTCTTCTTCGGAAGCGGTTTCGTCTTGGTGAGGAACGATCGCTATTGAAGCGACTTTTTGTTTCGCTTCAAGGGCAATAATCTTCACGCCAACAGTATTACGACCAGCTATATGGATTTGGCTTAGCGGCGTGCGGATGACGATGCCTTTGTTGGTGATGACCATCAAATCTTCGTCGCCATCAACCCCTCTCATCGCCGTTAATTCGCCATTCTTGCCGTTCATCTTAACCGAATAGACGCCTTTGGCTCCGCGTGAAGTCAAACGATATCCATCGTAATGGCTGACGCTTCCGTCGTCGTTATTGATTTCGGTGTCGGCGGCATAGCTCATCTTGCCATAACCAAGATTCGTCAAAACGAGGATTAATTTTCCATCCAAAGACGTCGTTACATCGACAAGGTGCGATCCATCTTTTAAATTCATGCCCGTAACACCGGCGGCGCTACGGCCCATCGCACGAACTTCGTCTTCGTGGAAGGAGCAAACTTTGCCATTGCTCGAGGCCAAAGAAACAATACAAGTTCCATTGGTTCTCTTTACAGTCAGCAATTCGTCGCCTTCGCGTAAATTGAGAGCGCGTTTGCCATTGGAATGAATCGAAGCAAATTCTTTAAGTGAGGTACGCTTCACCACGCCGTTGACGGTAGCGAAGAAAAGGAAGTCGTTTTCGCTATAATCGTCACACGGAACAATCGCGACGACTTTTTCGTCTTGTTCGAGATTCAAGAGGTTGATTGCTGGCATACCCTTAGAATCGCGGGCGCCATCGGGAATCATATAGCCGCGCATACGATAAACGAACCCATAAGAGCTGAAGAACAGAATGTCGGTGTGCGTTTTGGTGTGGAGCATTATCGAAACGATATCGCCACCTGTGGTGCTGATGCCTTTGACTCCGCGGCCACCTCTGTTTTGCGTACGGAAGGTTTTGTCGTTCATCCGTTTCAAATAGCCGTTTTTCGTCAAAACAACGATAATGTCCTCTTCTGGCAAAAGGTCTTCGTTGTCAATGTCGGCGGCCTCATTGGATATTTCCGTAAGGCGGTCGTCACCGTATTTATCGCGGATGGCCGTAAGCTCTTCGACCATCAAATCGACAATGTTTTTCCTATCGCTTAACAAGAAGTTGTAATGTTCGATGTTTTTAGTCAATTCGGCGTGTTCGTTTTGAAGTTTGTCTTGTTCCAAACCCTCAAGACGGCGAAGCGTCATGGCTAAGATGGCATCACATTGTGGCTTCGTTAAAGCGAACCTTTCATTTAATTTCTCAATCGATTCCTCATCAGTCTTGCTTCCGCGGATGATATGAATAACTTCATCGATATTGTCGTGAGCAAGAATCAAACCAACGACAATGTGATCACGGGCGCTGTCGCGTTCAAGCAAAAATTTGGTTCTTCTGGTGAGAACACTTAATTGGAAATCGATGTAATTTTGAATTATACCAGTGATCGGCAGGGTTTTCGGCTCTCCGCCAACAAGACAAAGATTGATGACACCGTAACTGATTTGCATCTGCGTGTGCTTAAGCAAATTGTTGGCAACAACCTCCGGTATGGCGTCGCGACGAACTTCGATCACAACGCGGATACCTTCTTTGTTCGATTCATCACGAATATCCGTGATGCCATCGACGATTTTGTCACGAACAAGTTCGGCCATATTCTGAACCATCGAAGCTTTATTGACTTGATACGGCGTTTCGGTAATGACGATGCGCGCTTTGCCGTTACTGTCTTCTTCGATGTGGAATTTAGAACGAATGGTTATGCTGCCGGTTCCAGTGGTGAAATAATCGATGATGCCTTGTCTGCCAAGGATGACGCCACCGGTTGGAAAATCCGGCCCGGAAATATAATTTTGCATCAATTCCAAAGGAGTGATTTCAGGATTCCTTGCCATCGCGATGGTGGCATTGATCGCTTCGGTGAGGTTGTGGGTCGGCATATTGGTGGCCATACCAACAGCGATGCCTTCGCTTCCATTGACCAGAAGATTCGGGAAACGCGATGGCAAAACGCTCGGTTCACGTTCGGTGCCATCATAATTATCCACGAAATCAACCGTGTCTTTATCGAGGTCGCGGACCATTTCCATGGCCAATTTGTTCATTCTCGCTTCGGTATAACGCATAGCAGCCGGTTCATCTCCGTCGATGCTTCCGAAATTACCATGCCCATCAACCAAGGTATAACGGATGGCAAATGGTTGCGCCATACGGACAAGCGTCAAATAAAGGGCGCTGTCGCCGTGAGGGTGGTATTTACCCATAACGTCGCCAACGATACGCGCGCTCTTCTTATATGGTTTGCCGGGCTGCATGCCAGATTCGTTCATGCCATAAATGATGCGGCGCTGAACCGGTTTTAGGCCATCCCGCACATCCGGTATGGCGCGGCTTTCGATGACCGACATCGAATAGCTTAAGAAAGCGGTTTTTACTTCATCGGTAATTTCGCGGTCGATTAACCCGGCGACAATGCCGGCCGCAACACCTTCCGGCTTTTCTTCTTGAGGTTGGGTTTTCTTTTCTTCGTTGTCCATTTGAAAAACTCCTTTAAAACATCAAATATCGAGGTTTTGCGCGAATTTTGCGTTTTTGGAAATAAATTCGCGACGTGGTTCTACGTCATCGCCCATCAATTCCGTAAACGCCTTATCGGCCAATGCGGCATCCTCAACGGTGATGCGAATCATCTTACGGACCTCGGGATCCATGGTTGTCTCCCAAAGCTGTTGGGCATCCATTTCGCCAAGACCTTTATAGCGTTGAAATGGGTAGCCTGGTTTAAGTTGAAGGGCTTTTTTGATGGTCTCCAGTTGATCATCGTTATAGGCGTAATACGGTTGCCCTTTATATTCGACTTTGTAGAGAGGCGGTTGGGCTATATAGACATATCCGCCATCTAGTAACGGCTTCATGAAGCGATAGAAGAAGGTCAACAGAAGAATCCTGATGTGATCGCCATCGACGTCGGCATCGGTCATAATGACGATTTTGTGATAACGGATCTTCGTGACATCGAAATTCTCTCGAATTCCCGCGCCAATCGCGGTGATCATGTTTCCGATTTCGGCGTTCTTGAAGATTCTTTCTTCATTGGCTTTTTCGACGTTCAAAATCTTACCCCTAAGAGGCAAAATGGCTTGCGTCTTGCGGTCACGTCCGGTTTTGGCGCTACCGCCGGCGGAATTACCCTCAACAATATAAAGCTCACATTCTTCGGGTACGCGGCTGGAGCAATCGGCCAATTTACCGGGAAGCGTGGTGATTCCTAAGGCGGTTTTCCTTGTGGCTTCGCGCGCTTTTTGAGCCGCCATACGGCCGCTGGCGGCCAATTGCGCCTTCTTCACAATCGCTTTCGCTTGGTCGGGGTGCTCTAAGAGATATTGAGCGAATTGCTGACCGACAATCGTAGAAACGATTTTACGAACTTCGCTGTTGCCGAGTTTCGTTTTGGTTTGGCCTTCGTATTGCGGGTTGGGGTGCTTAACGCTGATAACGCAAGTGAGACCTTCGCGGCAATCGTCGGTCGTCAGGTTGGAATCTTTTTCATCTAATAATTTAAATTTCCTTGCGTAATCATTAATTGTTCTGTTCAAGGCCAAATTGAAGCCTTCGACATGTGTGCCGCCCTCTTTGGTGCTGATGTTGTTACAGAAGGAATAGACGCCGTCGCTGCTATAATAATCGGTCCATTGGCAAGCCACTTCGGCGTATATGCGTTCTTTGGTGCCATCCAAAAGGGTGACCTCTTCGGCGCCTTGACAATAAATGACTTCATTGTTGATGGCCAATTTGCCTTGATTGATGAAGGCAACATATTCCTTGATGCCGCCATCATATTGGAAAACATCGCTAACGGGGGTTTCGGAACGCACATCCGTCAAAGAAATGCGAACGCCGCCGTTAAGGAAGGCCATTTGCCTTAAGTGGTTCTTGATCGTCTCGTAATTGTAAACGGTGGTTTCCGTAAAAATATCCGGATCCGGCGAGAAATGTACGGTTGTTCCATGGTCGTCGCAATTACCAACCCGTTTTAGGTGTTCGACGATTTTGCCGCCATCGACGAATTTGACGTAATAGACGCCTCCGTCTTTGTGGACGGTCACTTCGCACAACTTCGACAAAGCATTAACGACCGAAGCGCCAACGCCATGCAAACCGCCGGAAACCTTATATCCGCCGCCTTCGCCGAATTTTCCGCCGGCGTGAAGGATCGTATAAGCCGTTTCGACACCGGAAAGACCACTTTTGGCAACTATATCGACAGGGATGCCGCGTCCGTTATCTTTCACGGTGATCGAATTGTCTTTTTCGATGGTCACCTCGATATTGTTGCAATAGCCGGCAAGGGCTTCGTCGATGGCGTTGTCGACGATTTCCCACACAAGGTGGTGAAGACCGGCGCTCGCCGTCGTGGCGATGTACATGCCTGGACGTTTCCTAACGGCTTCCAACCCCTCAAGAACCTGAATGTTTTCGGCCGTATATTTTTCATCGGCTTTTTCAATGGCCTTTTCGTTGGTCACATCTTTCATCTCGTATTGGAACCTATCCTCCTCAGAGACGTTCGCGGCCCCTTTCGAGGAAACCGCTTCGTTTTCTTTCTTCTCTTCTTCCATAACCATCAATCCCTCCTTGTTGCGTTATGATTCGAGACTTCCCAATAAGAAGCTTCGCTTATGTTTGCTTTCGTCGTTGTGACGAACACCTGCCCCATTTTTTTGATAACCTGAGATAGGTTTCGACTCCGTTCTTCATCCAATTCGGCGAACACATCGTCGAGTATCACGATGGGTTTTTTGTCTTTTTCGATGAAGGCGGGGGCTATTTTGAGAACGATAGCCGCTATGCGATTCTCGCCGCGGCTGCCGTAACATCCGACCTCCTTTCCGTCCAAGAACGTCTGGAAATCTTCTCTTTGCGGCCCG
>CAVKTU010000062.1:0-7644 GCA_963659395.1 Holdemanella sp.
GGTTACGAAAATGAGTGAATTAAAGAAAGAGGTAGGCAAACGTCTTGCCGAAATTCGAAAGTCCAAAAAACTAAAGCAAGAAGATTTAAAAGAAATGATAGGTGCACCCACAGTGCAAATGATAAGTAATTGGGAAAACGGGCACGTATTTCCGTCAGTAACTTATTTGATTATTCTTTCAAAAAAGCTTGACATATCTTTAGATTACTTGCTTTTAGGCCAGAAAGATGATGCAAATGGCAAAAGCATAAAAACATATAAAGATATCGGCGAATGCATCATTAGGCTTATGGCGTGTGGCACTTTTGAACTTGGTGGCTATTTGCATACAAAAACCGAGTATGCGGTGACGTTAACTTCGTACGATCAAACGATATCGAATTTTAAAGTTGAATTTGACAATTTGCGCATAGCATCAAAAACGCTACGGCCGGAATTGTTTCATCAGGCCGTCATTGATTTGCTAAATAAGTATGACTTCACATTAAAAGGAAAAGATAGCAAGTAACCAAGAAGCGGTCATCGTTTGTAACAGGATTAGCAAATAATTGCATTCGTCGCTTTTTGGCGAATCGTTTGTGTCCTTTTTGCCTCTTTACGCGCTTTTGCTATAATTGACGCACAATGAGTTACAAAAACTATTTAGCAAAAGAAGTGGTTGGCAGCGTTTTCGGCTCCAAACCATCCAAACAAAAGATCGGCGATCGGGAAGTGCTTGATTTGTCATGCTCAAAAGAGGCGTTGATTCAAGCCATTCAAAGTGGTCAATCATTTGCCTTCGTCAAAATTGGCGAAGCCGAGCTGGCTTGCCTTGACGGTGCCATGCGTCTTAAAGAAGGAATTTCCAAAACGTTTAACGATAAGGTGCGGACCGTCATGAAAGAAACGGCCGGTTTCTATCCGACGACTGACCGTCATTTGCTTGAATACGCCGATATGTATTTAAACAAACTTCCGTCGGCTTCCGGGGTGGGTGTTTTGGGTTTAAAAAGAGAGAATTATTTTGTTTCGGAATACGCCAAAGAATCGTTGCTTCTTGATGGCAACGTCCTTAATCCGCTAATCGGAGGATGGAGCCACGCTTTGGCGGGCAAGAAGGTTTTGGTTGTTCATCCCTTCATCGATGACATCGAATTTCAATATCGTAGACGAGAGAAGATTTTCGAAAAATCTCCGCAAATCCTTCCCGAATTCGATCTGAAATTACTGGCATCCCCAATAACAATGGGCGAAGTGGTAGACGAAAGGTTCCCTAGTTTTATGCGGGCCTTAGAGGAGATCGAGGGGCGCATCGCTCAAATCGATTTCGACGTGGCTCTTATTGGATGTGGCGCTTACGGAAGCTTATTGTCCTTATATTGCAAGAGCGTGGGCAAGTCCGCCATCCAAACAGGCGGATCCACGCAGCTTCTCTTCGGCATCCTCGGCTCCCGCTGGGAAAAAACCAAATACGTCGAGGACCTAATGAACGAATATTGGATTCGTCCGGCCGTCAAACCGCAAGGTTACATGAAAGTGGCGGGAGGGGCGTATTGGTAATGCTCAAGAAATTTTTCGCCTCGTTAAAAGCGATGGATTCCCATACGATCGTTTCTTGGATCGGCGTTTGTTTAATTGCTCTTTTGGCCTTTAATTTCGGCGGGTCAAGGCAACAAACCATCTCCATGATTCTTGCCGGTTTGCTTTTTATCGTCGGTATATATTTATTTTTGGATAAGAAAGAAACGGAACGGAAGCCGTTATTGCCCTTAACGGTTTTCTTTTTGCCTTTAGGCGTGTTCGCTCTTTTGTCGATCGTCTCTTTCTTTTGGATTTCGTTAGGGAAGAGTTCGATTATCCTTAACATCCTGTCGGCTCTTGGGTTTGTTGGGGCGATATTAATCGGAACGGATTTACGAAAATCCGCCAAAATGCCTAAGCACGTTTTGGCTTATGCCATTATGGCCGGCTTACTCTTGCTTACCTTAGCCAACCTAATCGCCTCTTTGGCCGATTATGGTTTCTTTTATTTGTCGCGATATAAAGGCATGGTCTATTTCGTGGACGGCGTGAAGCAAGAAATCAGCAAGGAGATGGCCGTTCTTGATGGTTTTCTAGTGGCTTATGTATCGCCTGAATACGGGTCGCTGCCGTTATTTTTGTTGGCTTCGACGTTATGTGGGCTTCTTTTTATCAAACCCAAAGAGGAAAAAGCCTTCTTTTATAGCGTGCTTGTCGCTGGTGGCCTTGGCTTATTGTCTTTGGTTTTGCTTGGCAATGTGTACGCGTTGATATTGTTGGTGCCTATTTATTTGTTGGTCGTTTTGCTACGCTTCTTCGTAAAAGGGAAGAAGGTTCCGTTATGGGAGAAGATCGTTGCTCTTGCCCTTTTGCTAGCGGTGGCCGCCCTCGTGCTTTTCGTCGTTGTGGTGGCTGCCAAAGGCAATAACATTTATGCTTCTAGCAAACTATTGTCGAAAATCTTCAATAACGCTAAGTTATTGCAAGGCGTTAATAGAACCATCAATGTCGTTTTAGGACAAGGATCTTGGTTAAGGGTTTTATTAGGCATGCCGGTATATGAGGTGGCGAATTTCGGCGAGATTGGTTCCTCAACGTCTTTGACCGTTTCCGATTGGATGGGAAAAGATGTTTCTTGGACGTCTTTTAATTTGCACACTTTCGAATTCTCCGCTTTGATGGAAACGGGGATCATCGGATTCTTGGCTCTTGCGACCTTCATGGTGTTTCTCTTTCCGATGTTTAGCCGTTATATCCGTTCAGAAGAAGGGGTCTTAGGAGACCGCTATATCCATCTAGCTCTGGTTCTTTCCTTCTTCTTGTATCAATCCTTCATGTCTGATGCCTTGCCGTTTGTGGAAATAACCTCCTACGTATCGCCGTTTATCTTAAATCCGATTTTTATGTTGGTTTTGGCTGTTATTGGCTATGCCTATAGCCCGAATCCGTTATTAATGAAAGGAGGGAAATATGAAACGAAATAGAAAAACGCTTCCCTTTCTTTTGGGAGCTTCTTTGTTGGCCCTTTCTTCTTGTGGCAAAAGTAACGAGATCTATAGGAATGGACAATACGAAGCAGGGGAATTCACCGATTACTTTTTCATGAATCACGACGAAGTGGGGGACAAGAAAGGCGAAAACCTGCAGACCTTGACCCTCAACAACACCCAATATTGGAATGGCACCAATAACGGAGGCAGTTCTACCTTTACGCCACTCATTTATAAAATAAGCCCTCTCGCTAGCGAGGTCTCCGATTCCGGTTACACCTTTTCCTTTGATTGGGATGTTTATGAAGCTAGTGGCGAGCAAAAAGACGGCTATATATGGTATTGGGAGGATTATCTTCCTCTTCCCTCTTGGAAAGTGACGTTAGGAGAAAGGGTGGTCACCAACGAATTTTCAATGGCCTTCTCTAGTTCCGATAACGACGTGGCTTCTTGGAAGAACAACTCGAATCGTCTTTTGCTGCATAAAGAAGGGGAAGCCACATTGTCTATTACGATGACGAATTCTTCGCTTTCTTTATCTTTGGGAGCGGGCATATCCGTCAAAGCGCCTTATGGCGAAAGAAAAGGGATGAGTAACGAAGCCCCTGAACTATTTACCGTCGATAGCGGACTCATCAATAACGGAAAGCTTTCTTTGGAGAGCGTTCACGATTGGTTGCCGGGCTACCTTTATCAAGACGACAAGATCTTCTTCTCTTCGCATCCGTCTTTCGGCCGCTATTATTCCTTAGGACGCGTTGATGAAGGGTTTAAGAAGGGGTATTTAAGCAAGTTATACAATGGCCAATTATATTGTGATGGATATCATTCATTGGCCTTTGTGTGTATTGAGAACAATGGCTTTACGCAACTTTTCCCTCGTACGATCGAAAAGGCCGACTATTTTGTGATGAGTTTTCGCGGCGGCAGCGATTTTACGGGCGGAAGAAACCGTTATGGAAGCGAGCCGAGGGTGAGCGCTTTCGATTTGAGCGTGGATTTCTATTATCTTCAAGATGGCCATTATAGTTATAAAACGGTTAAAGGAGAAAAAGTGACGACGGAAACCGATCATGGTGGCGAAGCTACGACGATGTATGGCTTCCGCTTCTCCGAAATCGGTTTAGATGCTTCGGGTATTTGCGGCATCGGCGTTCATTACGACAATTTCGAAGATCTTTATAGCAACGCCAGCGGCAAAATCTCCTCTTCGATGCCGAAAAGCACGGAATACCAATTCGGCTTATTGCTTTATGAAATAATGTTCCCTAACGCTTCTTGGCGTTAAGGGCCATCTCTTTAGAAATATCAAGCCACTTCCCTTGGATGAAGTCGGCTTCATCATTGTCAAAGATCAAGGTGCCTTTGGCTGGCGTGAAGGTCATTTCGCTAAAATATATTCTTCCGTCGATATCATATAAATCGACGCGGACGAACGGGAATGGGGCCGCCAATTTTTCCGCGATAGAAGCCATTTCTGCAAGGTTATTTGGTTTTTTGAGCGGTTTTTCCGTTTCTAGCCATCCATTGAATTGGGCGCCAGGGAAGGGCGTCCAGTCGATGTAATAATGGTTATAACGGATGTCTTTGCCTCGCCCGGTAACGACGTATAGATAACGGGCCTTGCCGTTATAAACATGAATCTTATATTCTGTGGGCAAAGCGGTGTCCTCGCCGATATATTGTTCGACGATGATTTGAGGGGTGATATGGCTATAGTGCCTTTCGGTGGTTTTCTTGCCGTAGTCTTTCTTAAGCCAATGGGTGAATTTTTTACGTGATGCTTCTACATCCCACCGTTCTTTATCTAAAACAATCTCATTCCACCCAGAAGCGTGCGTGCATTTTAAAACGAAGGAATGGGGCAAGGCTTCTAATGGAATATCATCAAAAGAACGATAGACGCCAAAGGAAGGTATCAATAAGTCGTCCATGCCTTTTTCGTGAAGGTAAAGGCGAACGCCATCGCGAGAAGCCAAACGAGAGACCTCGGGCAATTTGGGGTAAACGAAGAGGCGAAGATATTGGAGCTTTTCCGTATACCGAACAGGATTTTTTAAATTGAGTTTGTGATGTGTTATATAGCGATATTGGAGCTTTGTATACAAAACAGGCGAGAGCCATTGGATGGGTTTGCGGACAATGGTGGCCAAGGCCCGTTTCAATTTGTTTTCGCGCAATCTCTTCGCTAACATCGAGGGTATTATAAACCGATATTTCTTTTGCGTTTGCAAGAAAGGCGACGAACCAGCCTGTTCTCGATCATTTTATTTCGTCATAAATATATTGAATGCTCCACAAAATCCAATATTATTGTATTTAGAGGCGCAAAAACATGATAATCACGACTCACATGCTGAAAGACAAATATAAGGATTATGCAAACCCTTTGGACAAAATCAAAAGAGAAGCCCAAAAAGGCACCATTATTAGATTGATCAAGGGCGTTTACGAAACCGACAAGAGGGCCGAACCGTGTTTATTGGCCTCATTTATTCTGTCGCCATCGTACTTAAGCTTTGATTGGGCTTTGTCGTTTTATGGATTGATACCAGAAAGGGTTTTCGCAATTACATCCGCTTCATTTGATTTAAGGAAAAACAAAATCTTCGAAAACCCATTTGGAAGATATACATATAGCGACATACCGGTAAAGGCTTTCTCGGAAGGCCTTACCTATTTAGAAAGAGGAGATTACATAGTCAAAATCGCAACAAAGGAGAAGGCTATATGCGATTCTTTGTGCAAATGGCATCCGAGCAAAAGCGTCAAAGAACTTAAAGAGCTTTTGTTCGCGGATAAGAGAATAGACGAAGAGGAATTCGCCTCTTGCGATTTTAAATTCATGAAGAGATTAGCGAACTTATATGATAAGACGAACTTGAAGTTACTGATAAAACTCATTGAAAGAGAGTATGAAAATAAATGATGTCATCGAAGCTATGCCGGCGAAATATAGCCTTGTGGATCTCACCCTTTTTGCTTTTGCCTTCCTAGAAAGGGTAAAATAGCGAGGATGCGGATTCTTATCGTCTCCCAATACTATTACCCCGAAACCTTTCCTAGCACGACGATTGCCGAGGAATTAGCTTTACGCGGGCATCAAGTTGACGTCGTTACGGGAAAACCTAATTACGGTTTTGCTAGCCCGCCTAAGGAATACGATCATATTGCGCACGAAAGTCGTAACGGAGTGGATATTTATCGAGTCAAGCTCCATAAACGAGGGAGCGGGACTCTCTCTTTGCTTTGGAATTATTTTTCCTTTTGGCGTAATTCGAAACGTTTTTTAAGAAAGAAAAAAGGCGATTACGATTTGGTTTTGGGGCTTATTTTCTCTCCGATCCTTTCGATAGACGGGGCAGGCAGGTTTGCTAAAAAGCACCATTTGCCTTATGCAATCTACGTTTTTGATCTTTGGCCCGAAAGCGTGGTGGCCACGAACATGTGCAAAAAGGATTCTTGGATTTACAAACGGCTATTCTCGCTTTCTAAGAAGATTTATTCGTATGGCGATGTGTTTTTGCTTTCTTCTCCGGTCTTTGAAGGCTATTTGAAGGGGGCTATCGGTTTAAACACTCCTTGTGAAACAGTATATCAGCCAGTTGATGCCGACCGTTTAGAGCCCATTTCCTCGCCCTTTGCTAAAGGGGAAAAGGCAATTGTCTATTGCGGCAACCTCGGTCGTTTGCAGGAATTAGATGGTTTTGTGCGCGCTTTCGCTTTGCTTCCCTCGGGTATCGATTGTTCTTTCTATATCATCGGCGAGGGCAATAAAGGCCAATCGCTCAAGAAATTGGTTAACGATTTGCATTTAGAGGAGCGCATTTTCTTTCTAGAACATCTTTCGAGAGACGCCTCTTTGCCTTACCGTCGGTTCGCTTTTGCGAATGTTGTGGCTTTAAAAGACACTTCCTCGCCCGTCTCCGACACCTTGCCAAGCAAATTAATCGTATCGCTTCATGACGGACGTCCTATTTTGGCCGCTATCGGAGGGGATGGGGCGAAGACGCTACGCGATAGCGGCGGAGCTTTCGTAGTGAAGCCTGATCCGCAAGAAATTGCTAACGCCATTACCGAATTAGCGCTTTTGCCTAACGAAGAACGGGAAGCGATGGGCGCCAATAACCGCGCCTATTATGAAAACGTCTTCGCTAAGGAAAAGGTGATGGACGTTATCGAAAAGACGTTACTTAAATTAGCTCATCGATAAGCGAAGCAATCCCTTTTATAAAGGCCTCTTCACCATATTCTATGAATAAGCGTTCCCGCGCTTCGTTCGATACTTTAAGCAATTTGTTTTCGTTTATGATTTTCCATAAATTCGCAAAATCCTCATCAAAACCCTTGCCAATCCAATTGATATCGCGCTCAAAATGCTGGCTGAAGAAAGTGTTTTCGGTAGAAATGACAGCAGAAGCATTGGCGAGGTATTCAAACATTTTAGACGGCACGCTTTCGGCATCGAGCTTCGGATCGAAAGGTCGAGGATTGATGACGGCCAAGGCCCCTTTTTGATAGGCGATATTATCCTCTAATGAAACTTGCCCCAAATAACGGATTCCGTCTTTCTGCGTTAGCGATACATTGCCATGCCCGGCGATATAGAGATCAAAAGGAGCGGCGGAGGGATAAGTGTTGATCAATTTATTGA
>CAVKTU010000063.1:0-7576 GCA_963659395.1 Holdemanella sp.
CCTTTTGCCTATGGAGATAGGCTCGCTTTTGGCGGAGGCCATCGCCAAATGGAGGAAGCAACCGATTGAGGTTTCATCCCTTAGCAAGAAGGAAATAAAGGAATTGGAATCGCACTTGGATTTTGAGGCGGAGGAGACCGCTTTCGCAGAGCAGGAACTCGATTTAATCTCCGCTATCAACGCTTTGGCGATCAAACGGTACAAGGAATCATAAAACCAATCGCATATTAAAAGACGTCGCTTTGTGACGTTTCTTTGCGGCAAGGGGAATTGTAAATTTCCGTAGACACGATAACCGCAGATGGTAAGATAATGGTGTTTTGGAAAAGGAGAAAACAATGAACAAAACGAAAATGTTGATGCTTATTGCTCCAGCTGCCCTTTTATTGGCGGGCTGTGGCGATAGCGAACCGGGAAGCGATTACAAGGAAATCGACGCGACGGCCGCGAAAAAACAAGTAACCGCTATCCAAGCCAATGTAGAAAAGGAAGATTTCGCCGTTCCGACGAAAGCCACCATCTCTGCCTACGTGAAAACGGTGAGTGAGGGTGAAAGCAACGAGATTAGCGCGACAGTCGCTTATGATTTAAGCGATGATGGGCCATATTTCCACGTCGATATGTCCACGGTCGAAAAGGAAGAGGATGGCGATCCTGAGACCACCAGTCTCCAAGGATGGCTTTATAAGAACGACAACCAATACGTGGTGGCGGCGGATAATAATGGAGCGAAATCTTATGCCACCGCGGAGGTTGATTCCGAACAAGGCGAAAAAATAAAGAATGAGATCGAAGACAATTTGTCTGATTATAACGCCTCGACCGAGTCGATTAAGGCAAGCATCAAGAGCACATTAGAGGAAATAAGCACGTATATCACGATGAGCGAAGGCACTGCTGCCCTTAGCATGAGTGGCCTTGGCAATTTAAACGTCAAACTTTATGGCAAAGGAGAAGGCGATCTCAAAGTGACCATTGAATCGACCGTTACTATGACTATTTCTTCGGCGCCTGTTAGCATGCAAACCAAAGCGACGGTCGTTTTCGCCGATTATCTTCCCGTTTTAACCGAAACGGAAGTAACTGCCGCCGATAGCGCAAGCATGGTTATAAAATATAAGTATGATTGGAACAAAGTGAGCAAGAACTATCCCGATTTGAGCCAATTCAGCGCCTCTTCTTGGTCCGCCTAATCATATCTCCTAATTAAAACGGGGCGCCGAGATGGCGTCCCTTTTCATTATCTAGATATGGAAGAGCAAATCGCCATAGGTGGGCACGGGCCATAATTTCTTAGGCACGAGCAATTCGGCTTCGTCGATCGGGGAGCGAAGGTTTTTCATCGCTTCCTTTAATTTGCCGGCGGCGAAGAAAGCCCTCTCCTCTTCGCTTCTTTCTTCTTTGGCGTCTTCCTTGATGAGGCTATCGATCTCCGCTAAAGCGTTATTAGCATCTGTCAGCACCCTTTTTAAGGAGGCTATCTCTTCCTCAAGCGGGACGAAAGAGGAAGAAAGGTAATGGCTTTCCTCTAGCCTCTCGAGCAAAGCGCTATGGATGGCGGGGAGATAGAGCTTATGGGCCATGCGGGACATCGTTTTGGCTTCGATGACGGCTTTGCTATGGTAATCCTGGTATTTGATGGCGATGCGCGAAGAGATCTCGCTATCGCTAAGGATGCCATTGATAACAAGCAGATCGCGGTTTTCTTTTCTCTTTAAGGAGGAGATGGCTTCGGGGGTCGTCTTCAGGTTTGGTAATCCTCTTCGCGCGGCCTCTTCCTCCCATTCCTTGGCGTAGCCGTTGCCGTTAAAGACGATCCTTAGGTGTTCCTTGATGTTCTTCTTGACCCATTCCCAAGCGGCCTTTTCGTGATCGGAAGAGGCTTCGATATAGGCACTCGCCTCATTAAGCCCTTCGGCTAAGATGGCGTTAAGATAGGTGTTCGGCTCGGCGATGTTTTGCTCGCTGCCGACCATGCGGAATTCGAAACGGTTGCCGGTGAAGGCGAAGGGGGAGGTGCGATTGCGGTCGGCGTCGTCCTTTTCTAAGGAGGGAAGGCTCTTGCTTACGTTTAAGCGATCCTTGCTCTTCTTCGCGCATGGCGCCTTCTCGCCGATAAGCGCTTTGATGGCGTCAAGAAGCGTTTCGCCCAAATAGACGCTTAAGATGGCGGGCGGGGCTTCGTTAGCGCCTAATCGGAAGTCGTTGCCATAACTCGCCACGCTTTCGCGGAGCAAGTCGGCATGTAAATCCACGCCGCGAAGGACGGCGGCTAGGAAGAGCATGAAACGGAGGTTATTTTCCGGCTCTTTGCCAGGGGAGAAGAGGTTATTCCCCGTGTCGGTCCCGACCGACCAATTGTTATGCTTGCCCGAGCCATTGATCCCTTCGAAGGGCTTCTCGGCTAAAAGGCACACCATGTCATGGTGCTTGGCGATGCGCTTAAGCAGCCGCATGACCAGCTGATTCATGTCGGCGGAAAGGGAGCTTGAGGCGTAAATGCAAGCGAGCTCATGTTGGCTGGGGGCCACTTCGTTATGTTCCGTTTTGGCGGGGATCCCTAAGCGCCATAAGGCGTCATTGACCTCCTTCATGTAAGAGGAGATCTTCTCGCGGATGGGGCCGAAATAATGGTCGTCGAGCTCTTGCCCTTTGGGGGCGGAGACGCCAAAGAGGGTGCGGCCGGTGTAGACGAGGTCTTTGCGTTTAAGGAAATCGGCGGCGTCGAGAAGGAAATATTCTTGTTCCGCGCCGGCGTAGCTATAGACGCGGTGCGCTTCGTTATCGCCTAATAGCTTTAGTAGCTTTAGCGCGGATTCGTTAAGGAAATCCTCGCTTCTAAGCAAGGGCGTTTTATCGTCTAACGCCTCGCCGTTATAGCTATTGAAGGCGGTGGGGATATATAGCACCGAGCCATCGTCGTCATTTAAGACGAAAGAGGGGCTTTCGGCGTCCCAGACGGTATATCCGCGCGCTTCAAAAGTGGCCCGTAGTCCCCCTGAAGGGAAACTGGAGGCGTCGGGTTCCCCTTTGATCAATTCGTTGCCGCTAAAGTCATATGAGATATGCCCATGTTGATCGGGCTTCCCGATGAAAGCGTCGTGTTTCTCCGCCGTTTTCCCATTGAGCGGATGGAACCAATGGGTGTAATGGGTGGCCCCTTTCGATAGGGCCCATTCCAACATCCCTTTGGCTACCTCGTCGGCGAACTTAGAGGGGAGGCCTTCATGGGAATCAATGGCCTCTTGCAAGGCGGAATAAGCCTCTTTGGAGAGATATTTCTTCTGCGCTTCCTCGTTAAAAACGTCTACGCCGAATTCTTCGATGATCGATTCGTTCCTTTTCGCCATAAAAAGCCCTTCCTTGTCTATCGGTAGGAATCTTTGCTTTCCTATGGTTCTTTATTGTGGCGCAAAGCGAGCAAGAAAGCACGGATAAAGCGCTTTCTTGATGGCGATTTCTTCTAAAGGCGCCTCGGGCCGTCTTTACGCCCGAAGGGAAAAGGGCGATAATGCCCCCATGGAACAAAGAATCAAATTGGATATCCTCTCCCACGCCGACATGGCGGAGGCGCAAGGGGTGTTAAGCGTATATCGCGAGCAAACGCGCATCTTGGAGAAATACGGACAAGCGGATTTCGAACTCACTTATAACAAACTGCATGGCAAATTCGATCTCTATCACATCCATTCGGTTAACCCCTCCTTTTACCTCTTCGCCTTGAAGAAGAGGAAGCCGACCATCGTCTTCGTCCATTTCCTTCCTGATACCCTCGATGGCTCGGTCAAACTTCCCAAAATCGCCTTCAAAGCCTTTAAGTGGTATGTGACCTCCTTTTATAGGAAGGCCAAGGAAATAGTGGTGGTCAACCCTTCCTTCAAAAAGGAATTGGTCCGTTTTGGCATCGACGAGAAGAAGATCACCTATATCCCCAATTTCGTCAGCCATGATTCTTTCTTCCCAAAAAGTCAAGAGGAACGCCTCGCCCTCAAAAAAGAATACGGCTTGCCTCTTGATAAGAAAGTCGTCATCGCCGTCGGCCAAGTGCAAACGAGGAAAGGAGTCCTCGATTTCATCAAAACGGCTGAGCGTTGCCCGGAATTATATTTCATCTGGGCGGGCGGATTCTCTTTTAAAGGCATCACCGACGGCTATAAGGAATTGAAGGCCGAGATGGAAAAGGAACGCCCCAACCTCAAATTCCTAGGCATCCAACCGCGGGAGAGGATGAATGACCTTTATAACGCCGCGGACATCTTCTTCCTTCCTTCTTTTAACGAGCTTTTCCCGATGGCTCTCTTAGAAGCCTGCAATTCCGGCCTGCCTTATCTCGTGCGCGACTTGGATTTATATGAGGATATTCTGTTAGGCGATTACCTTAGGGCTGGCGATGTCGATGGCTTTGCCTCCATCCTCAATAAATTATCCTCCGATGAAGCTTATTTCGAAGAGGCGAAGGCCTTCTCGAAAGCCATCGCCGACACTTACACCGAAGAAAACAATTACGCCCTTTGGAAGGACTATTATCGAAAAATATACGATAAATACCATAAAAAATGACCATTCAAGGCCATTGACTGGCCTTTTAAGGATTAATGCCGGCCCCCAAGAGGTGGCGAAAAGGAAATAGATGTGGTATAAAATGCCTCGCATCCATATATTCTTTGCAAACCAATTCAAAAAAGGAGAAAAGAATGAAAAGAACAAAATACGCGCCGTTATTAGTTTTAGGGACGCTCGCCTTGACGGGAGGAATCCTGACTTCTTGTAACGACAGCAGCCAAGACCTCACCGTCGATTCCATCAAAATCGTCTCCGGGTCCATCAAGAGTAGTTATTACCTTGACGCCACCCCATCCTACGAGAATCTGGCGATCGATTTGCTTAACGCTTCCAAAGAGAAGATCAAGACGCTTAAATACGCCGAGAACAAGGAAACGATCAGCTTCACTGACATCGACACCTCTTCTTTAGGCAACGATAAGGTCTTCACGGTCACGTACGTCGAAGATGAGAAGAGCTTCCAGGACACCATGGCTTATAACGTCACGAATTCCTTCGAATTCACTTCCTGGTCGGAGAATAGCAATTACGGGCAGACGATGGATGTCATCGCCAATGGGAGGATATCCTCCGATGAGGACAATCTGGAAAACGGCTTCATGGAGAAAGGGTCCTATTATATCGGCAACCTCAATGCCGCCAATCTGCTTCCTGACATGACCGCTATCGACAAAGAGACTTTTGACACCATCACTTTAGATACCATCCCCGAAGGCGCTAGCGCCAAACTTAAGAAAGGGGATGAAGAGGTGACGATCGGCGATTATGTCGAAAACGTCTCCTCGTTCCTTAAAGACGGAGAACTCAAATTCAAGGACACGGTCGAAGGGGAATTCACCTTAACCCTTTCCTATCCTGGCTTAGATGATATCGGCTACACGATGAACGTCGTTAACGCCTATAACGTCAGCGCCGCCCTTGATCTCTTCGTCCTCGATAGCGCGACCCCTTGCTATCCGTATATGGAGAAAATTTCCACCCCGATGAAGGCTTTTAAAGAAGAACATAACCTTCCTTACGTGGATTCCATAGTCATTCAAAACGACATCACCATCGGCAAGAGCGATCTTCCTTCCTTCTATTACTGGACGGCGGAAGAAGGGGCGGATGAAGCGGTGGTAGGTAGCCTTAAGGATTGGGTCCGTATCTTCGATCACAAATTCGACGAGGCGGACGAGATGACGACTATCTATGGCAATTCCCATCGCCTTTCGCTTAACGATAAAGAGAACGATCCCGAAGCCATCCCTTATATCAAGTCGGATAGCCAAGAAGGCAAGGCTCAAGAAGCCAATACGCCGATTTCCTCGCACGCTTCCTTGTTTTACGGCATCGCCGATCATGGGAAGGTCGACACCAGCGGTTGCAAATTCCATATCAAAGATCTGCAACTTACCGGCAATATGGGCGTCAGCGAAGCCGGGACGATACAAAATGGCGGGCCGATGCTATTAAAAACGGAAGTTGATACCGAATACGATAACGTTCTCGTTTCCAAATTCTATATGGCGATCATGGCCGATGGCTCTTGCGTTGGCACTAGTGCCACGAAAAAATATCCGAACGGCGATCCCGTCATGCCGACTTTGACCGTCAAGAATTCCCGTTTGCGCGATTCCTTCAACGCCGCTGCTTATATTTATGGCTCGGGCAATATCAACATCGAGAATAGCGAGCTCGTCAAAGCGGGCGGCCCTCTTCTCTTCCTTAACCCCGGTTGCGAATTGCTTCCTAGCGATGCCGCTTCCGTTATGAGCTATAGTCCTGCCACGGCGGTGGAGGTTGATATCGATAACGCTTCCTTCTTATCTAATTTCACCGCTGGCACAGGCGGTTGGTTCGAGGCATACGAAGGGGCGAGCGCGATGGCTGGGTCGTTAGCCACTGCGAATCAGTTGTTCTCACCTTATTCGATGAGTTTCATAAGGCAAAAGAACACTGTCGATAAATTCAATCTTCTGATGGTCAATCTTCCGTCGTCTGGTGGCGAATCGCTCTCTCTTGATTCCAACAAAGGCGGCACGAACGTCAATGTTCGCAAGAATGGCAAACTCGTTTATTCCACGATGAACGGATATAGCGAGACGATGCAAGCGGCCTTTGCCTATAGCCAAGCTAGCGACGATGCCTCGAAAGCGGTGGCTGCCGCTGATTACATCGATAAGCTATCTGGCACCTTCTTTGGCAACAACCTCGCTTATTGTGGCATTAAAAGCCAAACCGTCTTTGTGACGACCACCGCCGATGGCACGCATGAATTCGCCACGGTAGGGCAGAATTCCGGCGACTTTTTCCTTGCCTCCAGCGCCTATCTCATCAAGAGCGGCTTTGGCTTAGACGGCGGTTCTCCAATTCCTGGTGACAACATCAAAGCAGCCGGCTATTTGGCTGTCGCGATCAACGATTACAACGCGCAAGCGGGTGGAGCAAGCGATCCGTTATCCTACAAGGGCGTAGCCAATTACGGCGTCCTCTTAGGCGATTACCACGCCATCTGATTTATGAGAAAAGTCCTTCAGAATAGATATATCGTTCTTTTCGGAGGGCTTTTCCTTTTGCTCGTCCTCTCCTTTGGCCTTTCCTTCATTGGATATGGGGGATACGCTTTAACGTATTTGCCATTCGTCCTTGGCTTAGCGTTTCTTTTTATGGGTTTCCTTTTGCTAAGGGACACCAAAGCGAAACCCTACCGTTTCCGGCCTTGCCGGTTCCTAAGCGCCAAATTGGCAAGCAAAGAAGCCAAGCGCTTCCTCTTTTTGGCTGTCTCGTCGGTTTGCTTGCTATTGCTCTTCTTCGGCCGTTTCTATTTTTGGCGCGGCCGCTATGATTACACGGATTCCTATGGCCGTAACGGTTTCTTTTATTATTACGACATTTTGCATCTAGAAAGCCAATTGATCGTTAATGGCCTTCCTTCTTATTTATTGTCCCGTTATGAGATGGTGGTTGGCGCTTTGACTAACGATTTTTGGCTCGCTGCCGTCATCTTATCCCTTGTCAGCGCTATCTATTT
>CAVKTU010000064.1:0-7551 GCA_963659395.1 Holdemanella sp.
TATACTAGTAACGCTTTTTGCGTTATAATTGCGTTACAATAAAAAACGAAGAAATGAAAAAAGAATCGAAAACAACTTTGAATCTAAGAATTGATTCCGACCTAAAAAATGAGGCGGAAAAAGTGATTGAAGAGATCGGCCTCTCGACATCGGCCGCCATTGTTCTTTTCTTTAAGGCCTTGGTTAGGTGCGAAGGGTTGCCATTTGAGGTAAAGGTGAAAAAGCAAAAAGAAAAAGAGGCCCCAAAAACCCCCGCGAAAAAACAAGCTCCGAATAATAAATTGACAAAAAAATCTAAAAGAAAAACAATTGCCCACTCCAAAGAAGATTCGTTATTAAAAGCAATTGAAAATCTATAGTTCCCTCAATTTAAAGGCCATTTTTTTCGTGGCGCTATAAAATCAACGCCTAGAACACGCCGCCATTGAACAAAAAAGTTTTCTGCGTGTTAATTCTCGTTTTCTTCGCTAATCGTGGTTTATGGCACCTTTCTAAGCCCATAAAAAAGCGCCCCTTTTCGGAGCGCTCAATAAAGCGGCTAAATTAAGCAGCTATATTTATTTTTTGCAGCAGCAGCACTTTTCCTTTTCGTTAAGGATGTTGGCTTGCGCAGCGGCAAGACGGGCGAGAGGCACGCGGAATGGCGAGCAGCTCACGTAATCGAGCCCAACCTTGTCATAGAAGTGGATGGATGCAGGGTCGCCGCCGGTTTCGCCGCAAACACCGATGGTGATGTCTTTCTTGGTGGCGCGGCCGCGTTCAACGGCAATCTTCACGAGTTCGCCGACGCCGTCAATATCAACGGTTTGGAACGGATCGAATTCGTAAATCTTCTTTTCGTAATAATAAGGGAGGAATTGTCCGGAATCGTCACGGCTGAAGCCCATGGTGAGCTGCGTAAGGTCGTTGGTTCCGAAGCTGAAGAATTCGGCTTCGTTGGCCAAATTTCCGGCTTGTAAGCAGCCTCTTGGGATTTCGATCATCGTGCCGACGTGGTAGTGGAGCTTATGGCCCGCTTTCGCCATCTCGCCTTCAACGGCTTCGACGACGACTTGCTTCGCGAAATGAAGCTCTTTTTGTTCGCCGGTAAGAGGAATCATGATTTCGGGTTCGACATCCTTGCCAAGATCCTTGCTGGCTTTGAGGGCGGCTTGGATGATGGCGGTAGCTTGCATGCGATAGATTTCTGGGTAAGCGACGCAAAGACGGACACCGCGGAAGCCCATCATTGGGTTGGCTTGATGGAGTTGGTTGATACGATCGCGAACCTTTTGCTCGCTGACGCCGAGTTTTTCGGCGATATCCTTGATCTTATCGTCTTCATGGATATCCGGCAGGAATTCATGAAGTGGGGGGTCAAGGAGACGGATGTTGACCTTATAGTCCGGGCAAGACATATACATCTTGTAGAAGTCTTCGACTTGATATGGTCTTAAACGCTCCAAAGCGGCCTCGCGTTGTTCGGGGGTGTCGCTTAGAATCATCGAGCGCATATTGAGGATTCTGTCGTCGGCGAAGAACATACGCTCAGTACGGCAAAGCCCAATGCCTTCAGCGCCGAATTTGGCGGCATTTTCGGCATCAAGCGGAGTGTTGCAGTTGGCGCGGATGGCCAGACGGCGATATTTGTCGGCCCATTCCATCATGCGTCCGAAGTTTCCGCCGAGATCGGCTTCCTTCGTTTTGATGGCGCCCTCATAGACGTTGCCGGTGTTACCGTCGACAGAAACGACGTCTTTTTCGGTGTAGACCTTGCCGTTGATGGTCATGGTCTTGGCTTCTTCGTTGATGATGGCTCCAGAGCAGCCAGCGGTGCAGCACTTGCCCATGGAACGAGCGACGACGGCGGCGTGAGAGGTCATACCACCGCGGGCGGTGATGATGGCTTCGGCGTTGACCATGCCGATGATATCTTCGGGCGAGGTTTCGCTACGAGCCAACACAACTTTGCGTCCAGCGTCTTTTTCGGCTTTCGCTTCTTCGGCCGTGAAGACAAGATGTCCGGTTCCGGCACCAGGAGAAGCCGGTAAACCGGTGATGATCGGGGTGTGCTTCTTGAGATCTTCGGGATCGAAGGTGGGGTGGAGAAGGTCGTTAAGAGCTTTTGGCTCAACGCGCAAGGTGGCTTCCTTTTCGTCGATAAGGCCTTCGTCAACCAAGTCGCAGGCGATCTTTAAAGCGGCAGCGGCGGTGCGCTTGCCGTTACGAGTTTGCAAGAAATAGAGTTTGCCTTTTTCGACGGTGTATTCCATATCTTGCATGTCACGGAAATATTTTTCCATGCGCTCGATGGTGGCAACGAATTGCTCATAGACGTCCGGCATACGCTTCTTCAATTCGTCGATGTGAAGAGGGGTGCGGACGCCAGCAACGACGTCTTCACCTTGGGCGTTGGGAAGGAATTCGGCGTAGATTTTCTTTTCGCCGGTCGAGGGGTTACGAGAGAAGGCGACACCGGTGCCGCAATCTTCGCCCATGTTTCCGAAGACCATCGTTTGCACGTTGACGGCGGTTCCCCAAGAATAGGGGATGCCATTCATTTGACGATAGACGTTGGCGCGTGGGTTGTCCCAGCTGCGGAAAACGGCTGCGATGGCTTCTTTCAATTGAAGATATGGGTCGGAAGGGAAGTCCTCGCCAAAGACTTTCTTGTAATAAGCCTTATAGCTGGATACCAATTCTTTGAGCTGCTCGGTTGTGACTTCGGTATCGAGCTTATAGCCGTTCTTCTCTTTGAGTTCATCGAGCATTTTGTCCATCTCGGTTCTTGGATGGCCTTTCGCGATGTTGGTGAACATAAGGATGAAGCGGCGATAGCTATCATAAGCAAAGCGCGGATTGTTGGTGGCTTTTGCCATCGCTTCAACGGTGACGTCATTCAAGCCAAGGTTAAGAATGGTGTCCATCATGCCTGGCATGGATTGGCGAGCGCCCGAACGGACGGAAACAAGAAGCGGCATTCCTTTTCCGCCGAATTCCTTGTTGTCGATTTTTTCGATTTCGTGAAGATGTTTCACGACGTCCTCCCATACGTAATCTGGGATCTGTTTGCCAGAATCGTAATAGAGGTTGCACGCTTCGGTGGTGACTGTGAAGCCGGCGGGAATGTTGATGCCAGCAGCGGTCATCTCAGCAAGACCAAAGCCTTTTCCTCCAAGAATCTCTTTTCCGACTTTGAATTCGTGAGCTTCTTTGAAGGAGTAAACGTATTTTTTGTCTGCCATGTTGTCCTCCTAATGACAATGTAGAGCACTGAACCAAGTGCCTGACGGTAGAAACTATAACACAACCATCTTCTTCAAAGAAGAAAAAGCTGTAAGGTGTTCTCGGTAACTGAAATATCGCGCAATGTGCGAATAAAAACGGGGTTGTTCTTTCTCTGCAACGCGTTGTTTTTCAATCGGTTTATGGCGTGATAAAATTGCGAGGTTAGAAGAGGTAGCAAGATGTCTAAATCGTTAATTATGACCATGGATTTTGGCACCCAAAGTGTTCGCGTTTCCATTTGGGATGAGCAAGGAACGGTGTTGGCGATGGAGAAGGAGAAATACGACCCGCCGTATTTTTCCGCCCTTCCAAATTATGCCGAACAAAACCCGTCTCTTTATTATGATTGTTTGACCAAATGCACCCAAAAAATCGCAAAAAACCATGCAGATCTCATTTCAAACATCGCCGGTATAAGTTTGACGTGCTTCCGCGACAGCGCTGTTTTGTTAGACAAAGATCGTAATGTCATAAGGCCGATGATTCTATGGCTCGATCAAAGAATGGCTGAATGCAAAAAACCCTTGCCGTTGCTTTCGCGAGCGGCCTTCGCTCTCGTGGGTATGACCAACACTATCAATTTCAATCGTAAGCGGTGCGTCGCCAACTGGATCATCGAGAACGAACCGGAAAATTGGCAAAGGGTGGACAAATATATCCCCGTATCGACCTATTTTATTTGGCGTTTAACGGGCAAGTTGGTCGATAGCGCTTCCAATTGCGCCGGCCATTACCCAATCGATTTCAAAAAGAAACAATGGTACAAAAACCCCGAGAAGCACCTTAAGGGCCAAATCTTCAGCGTAAAAAGGAGCATGTTGCCGGAAATTGTTCCCGAAGGATCCGTTTTAGGCGAGATAAGCGAAGAGGCCAGCCAAGCTACGGGCTTGCCTAAGGGGATCAAGCTTTATGCTTCGGGCAGCGATAAGTCTTGCGAAACGCTGGGTTTGGGGGTGATAGATGACCGAGTTGCCGCCGTAAGTTATGGCACTGCCTCAAGCATCGAAACCACAAGAAACAAATATACCGAGTCGGAGACTTTCTTGCCTGGCTATCCTTCGTGCGTTCCAGGTTATTACAACATGGATATTCAAATTTATCGCGGCTATTGGATGATCAATTGGTTTTTGAAGGAATTCGGTGGTCAAAATATCGCCGATCTTATTACCGCGGATGCCTCGGCAGAAAACTTTAATCAAAAACTCAATTCCGTTCCGGCGGGGTGCGATGGCTTAGTTTTACAACCTTATTGGGGACCCGGATTATCGCGCCCGTTAGCGAAAGGCGCCATCATCGGCTTTAGCGACTCAATAACCCAAGAGCATTTCTATCGCGCCATCATCGAAGGCATTGCGTATGCCTTAAGGGAAGGCTTGGAACAATTTGAGAAGAAGATTCATCATCGTATCGATTCCATTCGGGTATCGGGCGGTGGCTCGCAAAGCGATCAAATCTGTCAAATCACCGCCGATATTTTCGGGCGTCCCGTCTCACGCGTTCAAACCAGCGAAACCTCTAGTTTGGGAGCGGCGATATCCGGTTTCATGGCCATTGGGGTTTATTCGTCGATCAAGGAGGCGGTCTTCCATATGGTCAGCGTGAAAGACACTTTCTTGCCCCGTCCGGAAATCCACGAAAAATACAATTATCTATATCAAAACGCCTATCAATTGATGTATCCGCGTTTAAAAGGAATCTATTCGAACATCAAAGAATTCGGTCGCAAAGAAGAGAAAGAAAAATTGAAGGCGCACCGCCAAAAGAGATTATTTAGACGATGATTTAACGCCGAGAGACGGCAACAAGAAATTGGTGTTCACCATCTTGAAATTCTGTAATCCCACGCATAAGCGGCGCATGGTGGCGCCGATGGCTGTTTCGATTATGAAAGATGACAAGTCGGTGGGGTTGCCGGCGGTGATATCGCCATCGTCATAAGCCTTTTTAACCAACGTGAAAATTAGCTTATGGAGATCTTCGCCTAGTAATGGTTCGCTCTTTTTGGCGGTGGTCATCGGTCGGAATAAATCCAAATTCAAATATAAAACGGCGTCTTCATCGTCATGAAGGCGGGCGGATACGTATTCAAAGAGCTTCTTTAATCCTTTGTACCCTCCGATTTCTTTTATTTCCTTGACGGGGCATTCCCATTCGGGGTGTTTCTCGTGGCGTTCTTCCATAAGGGCGTTATAGACTCCTTCTTTGGATTGGAAATAATGGTAGAAAAGACCGTGTGAGCAATTACATGCGGAAGCGATGTCGTCGATCGTTAGGGCATCGAAGGAAAGGGCGCAAAATAGACGAAGGCTCTTTCGTAAAATTTTCGCTCTTCTTTTTTCGCGTAGGGCTGCGCTTTGTTCGGCTGTTCTTGGCATGTTGTTCGCCTCATTAATAAGTGTTATTGGTCGCTATTGGTTGGGCTAGCGGCGGCACAATTATCTTCTTTGTTAAGTTTTTTTGAAAGTAGGAAACACACAACGAAGAATAAAATCAATAAAATTGAGGCTAAAATCCATTCCCAAATATCGGTTATTTGATAGACGAAAACGGTTCCGCTTGAACCGATGACCATTTCCTGGTTTATAAACATGGAAACGATGGAACCGTAGACAAAACCGATGACAACATCGAAAGTCACGTCATGGTGTTTTTCGAGTAAGGATTTCATGGCTTTGCTGGTCAAGACGAAACCGGCGATGATTCCAATGAGCAAAGAGAAGAAGATGCCGATGCCGCTACCGATTCGTTCATGAAGGTGGAAAAGCGAGCGATCGCCGATGAAGGTGTTGAGGATTGGGTTATATAAACCAAAGATGAAAAGGATCATAGCGCCCGAAATGCCGGGCACAATACAAGCGGCCGCCGCGATGAAGCCGGCTATGAAAACAAGGATGTATATCCACCAAACGCCCGCTTCAAAAGAAGATTCTAGATCAAAATTCCAAAAGATTTTCGATAAGGCGCTTAGAACGCCTATTGCCGCAGCGAAGATGCCGGCGGAAATCATGATCAAGAGGGGTTTTGCGGTCTTTTTTTGATTTTTTACTTGGTTGGTGATCAAAGGCATAAAACCTAATATCACGCCAGCGAAGAGAGATACGATGGCTACGGGCGCGTAATGGAAGCCATAACGGACGCCGATGGTGACGGCTAGGGCGCTAATGACCGCCCCGATGCCAAGAGGCAACAATGAGCAGAAGCTTGTTTTGAAATCCTTGAACAAATTGGCGATCCCATCAATCAGTCTCTCATAAATTTTGACAATAAGACCCATTGTGCCAGCGCTGACACCGGGTATCATGCCCAAGCCCAGGGAGGCGCCTTTTAAAACGTCCAACAACCATTTTTTAATTTTCATAACAACCATAATAGCCTATCGGTGGCGATAAGTGGTAGACTTCCTTCGTATGAAAACACTAGTCCTTTATTATTCAAAAACAGGCAATACCAAGAGGTATGCCGAAGACTTGGCGAAAGCCGTTGATGCCGACGTTTTTCCTTTGAAGAAACTTAAGCCTAAAAAATGGCTGGAATACGACACTATCGTTTTCGGCGGTTGGATCATGGGCGGAACGATTCAAGGTTTGGACCGTTTTTTGCAAGAATGGGATTCCATATCCGATAAAAACGTTATCGTCTTTGCCGACGGTATGGGCGTTCCCGATCCAGATACGCGACGCAAATTGATTGAGCAAAACGTTCTGGATATTTACCACATCCGTTTTTATCAATTGCGGGGCTCCTTTGATTTTGCCAAACTGCGCTTCCCTTATAGTCTTTTGTTGAATTCGTCCATTGGGACGATGAAAAAAGACCCAACGCAAGAAAATACAGCTCTTGCCATCGAGGAACTTAAAGAACATCCGTTAGAATATTACGATCACGAGAAAATGGACCGCATGATTTCCGTCATCCGTTCTTTAGCGGTTGAGGTTACCTTTAAGGATAAGCAATGAAATTATTTGTTGGTTTAGGCAACCCAGGCAAAGAATACGAAGGCACCAGACACAACATGGGCTTCATGTGCGTTGACCGCTTTATGGATATGGCGGGAGGGGTTTTTGACCGAACCGATTTTAAAGGTGTGTATGGGGTGATCAAAAATCCCAGTTTTTCAGAGTCGATTGTGGTTTTAAAGCCACATACCTTCATGAATCTTTCTGGCGAAAGCGTCCGTGCCTTAGTCAATTTTTACAAAATCGATACCGACGACATCGTGGTTGTTTACGACGAAATGGCGCTAGCTCCGGGACAAATAAGGCTTCGACCAAAAGGTTCCAGCGG
>CAVKTU010000065.1:0-7496 GCA_963659395.1 Holdemanella sp.
AAGAAACCGCCGTTGGGATTGGCTTCCGACCCATAATTGAAAGCCAACAAGAAGGAATTGACGTTGACGAAGAGGTAGAAGACGAGGAATTGCAAGACGGGCCACGCTAAAAGGATGAGTTGGAAAGCGAGATCCTTTTTGCGGTCAGTGGAGCGGCTATGCTTCCGGCGCATTATTTTAGCCCAGACCAGATTTTGGTCTTGTAATAGTCATAGACCTTGGCGAGATATTGGCCGGCCGTCAAGCCTTTGTCGTTGATGAAATCGTTTTGCGGGTAATAGGAAGCATCGCTGATGGCGTAGCGGCGGGTGCTAAGTTGCGACCCGATGCCGTTCGTGTACTGAGCAAGGTGGCTTTGGGGGAAGACGATGTCGGCATTATGGTAATAATTCCAGAAATCCTTGCCGAAATTGCTCATGCTCGCCTTATCATCATCGGTGATGTCGTAATTGAAATATTTGATGGCATTGGTGATGCGGGTGAATTCGCGATAGGATTCGTCGGTGTTCATGTATTGGAGGAAATCGCCCGCCAATTTGCGCTTATTCTCCCCTAGCCCTTTCTTCATGAAGGCAAGGGAGGAAATGTCGCTCACGACGGTTTGCTTGCTGTTCGAAGAGGAATCGGCCATCGGCAAAGGCATCCAGCCGAAATCGAGCTCTTGCTTTTCGCTGTCGGCGAGGCCGGCGATCGTTTCGCTGGCTTCCGATTCCCACCAATCGCCTTCGAAGATCATGGCGATCGATTTGTTCTTCTGCTCCTTATGGGCGTTAAGACGGCCGAATTGCGAATTGATGAAGAAGGTTTGGGCGTCTAGATGCGTCGTGCTGTCGGTCACGAGGTTGCAAAGCCATTTGTCTTTGTTGGTGACGACGGTGCGCACGAAATCGAGGGCGTGGTATTTGCCAGCGCTGCGCTGCACGTTATAGCCGTCATACGCTCCGCCGACTTTCTCGGGGTGGATGGTCACCGTCTCGGTGACGGGGTTACCGTCTTCGTCATAGACGGCGTCCGTTCCTTTGTCGTTTAGCTTGACGACGTTCATTTCGCCGTCCATCGAATAATTGATTTTGGTTTGTTCGGCGCCCTCATAGAAAGCGGCCAGGGAATTAAGCAAATAGCCGAAATAGTCCTTGGCATTGCCTTCTCCCCTCCAAACGAAGGGGATTTGCTTGCCTTCATAAATGTAATTGACGAGTTCGAAGAATTCCGCGTAGGTGGTCGGGAGGCCATCGTCGTAAGTGCCTTCGATGCCATCGGGGCCCTTGCTCTTCTTGTCGGTGTCGCTAAAGACGAAGCGAAGCTCGCTTCCCGGCTCCTCTTTCTCATAGCCGTCGGCGAAATAGAAATGGTATTTGCGGAAGACGGTTTTGTTATAGACGATGCCGAAGGTCGAGACGTAATGGGGGATCGCGTAATAATGCTTGTTGCTATCCGAAGAAAGATCGAGATATTCGATGGCGTCGGCGGTCATTTTGCTTTCGATCGTCTTGCCCGTTTCGTAAGGGTTCTCCTTCGTCACGAAATCGGTGATGTCCTCGAAAGCGCCATCGCTAGTCATCGATAGATAATTAAGGCCTTCGAAGAAATATAGTTCGTTGATGTTGTTTTTGATTTCCGTGGAAGTCGGCTTCGTCTTTTGGTCGGCGATGACGATCTGAACGCCGGTTTTGCCTTCCTCGAAGCTGTCGTTAGCGTGTAGCGCCTCATACCTTTCCTTAGCCGCGTAAAGCCATTTGTTGCCATAGCCGCCTTGGTAGCATTTGACGTAAAGCTGGGTTTTGTTGGAGTCGATGCCGCTATCGGTGCCGCATCCCGATAAGGCCGCCAGGGAGCCAAGGGCGCAAAGGGCCAAAAGGGACGCTTTTCTGTTGATTCTATTCTTCATAAAACCTCCTAATCGTTTTGAAGAAACGAGAAGACGTATCGGATTCGCTTATGCCAGAATATTACAAACTTTCGGCTTTCCCTTGCCATAAAAGTGAGGCAGTCTGGATAGAATTAATAGGCTAAAAGTCATTTTTGATAAGTCCTATAAAAGCCATCCTCTTCGATCGGCGTGGAAGCGGTTCCAAAAAGAAGGCGTTTCGTTGGCAAAAGGACATCAAAAAACGCAAAATTTAGTTGTTATGGGGACATATTCCCCTTGCCATCGCATTCCTTATGAAAAGAGAGCAAAGCACGTGCGCCAAAAGGAAGGCGGCCGCAGACTCATGACCTTCTAAAAACCTATTATTTTTCGCCAACTTCCTTAGTTATTTCTTCTAACGCAAGGGCGAAAAAGAAGCACAAACTCCCTTCCTTTGAGTCTGAACAAGCGAATCTCCAACCTTTTAAACCAAGAAAAACAATCGGGAAATACCATCGATGGATCCTTAGAAAACCGATAAAAGGACAAGACGAAAACGAAAAGCAAAGAAAGGAAAAAGAGAGGCGAATCGAAGGGTTTTCTAATGGTCATTTCCTTTTTTCGAGGGGTGAATGGCCCATTCCGCACGCACCGTATAATTAGGAAAAAGGCATAGGAAGGCTTCGTCCCGTTCGTCAGAAGAGAATAAGCCCCTATAGCCACCAAAAGAAAGGAATGTTTCATGAAAAGAAGAAACAAAGTCAGCCTCCTCGTCTTGGCTTTTTCGGCATCCTCCGTCCTCGCTTCTTGCACCGAAGAACACGTCCATAAGCTCATCGAGCACGATGAAGTCTTCCCAACCTGCGTCGATACCGGCACCGAAGCTTATCAAAGTTGCGAGACTTGCGGGAAATATTTTAACCTAAAAGGCGAAGAGATAGCCGCCCCCGTCGTCACGCCGATCGACCCCAACAACCATAAAGGAAGCAAGCAACTCGCCATTGCCGGATCCTTCAAAACGAAATACGAAGTCGGCGACGAATTCGACATTGATAACGCCACATTCCTCGTTAAATGCGAACACTGCGAAGGAACGGAGCTAAGCGAGGCAAAGAAGGCGAAAGTTGCCGTTTCCTACCCGACAGCCGAGGCTACCTCCTTCACCGTCGACGACTTGAAGGCAGATTCTTTGAAGGTGACCTTCGAATATTCGGGGCTAAGCACCTTCGCTAACGTGACTTTGACGAAGAAAAGCAACGCCATCGAAGGGTTAGAGCCTTTGAATAAACACTGCGGATTCAAGCCTTTTACCGAATTAGAGGGCGTTTCCTCCACCTTCGGCAACATCGTCTATTCCTTTGCCGAGACGGAAGAGGGCGAATACAAAACGGCCGAGGAATTAGGCGAGGATTACGAATTCCTTAACGACCCGACAAGCGCCGAAGCTAAGGTCTTTTACGTCAAGGCGACTGTAGCCGAAGGCGAGGATTACCAAGCCGCAAGCGCCTCCACCACCATCAACATCTCCCATAATGAAAAGAAATGGAGCGACGAAAACGAAGAATACGACGTCTATGGCTGCGTTTGCCAAACGCCGGTGAAATTCGATAAGAAAGTCACGACCTCGCAAGACATCGATTTGAACGCCACGACCGTCGGCATCAATCTCGACGGGACGAGCTATGATGCCGCGAAAGACACGATCAAGAGCGTCAAATACGTAGCCGACGAAGAAACGACCTACGATTTGGGAACCGATTTGTCTAGCCTCGACGTCGCTTCCATTAAAGAAAATAAAGACCATCACGGCGAAGGAAAGGTGCTTGATGTGGTAGTCACTACGCCAGAAGATGGCGAAGTGCCCGCCTTCGACCACGTCGTAAAAGTGCCGGTGACGATCATCACGGCGATGATTTACGATAACTCCGATTCCTTCAAAGTGCTCAATCCAATCCTAAGCGATGATCCTGACCATTGCGTTAAGGGCTACTATAGGTTGGCGGAAAACATTTCCCATTCCTCTTTTAAAGGGTGCATCTCGGAAGTGTGGATTTCTGGGTGGGCCGCCGACCGAAGCCATTATGTGTTCACGGGAACGCTTGACGGAAACGGCAAAACCATCAACGGCCAAACGATCAACAATTATGGGCTCTTCTGCCAACTAGAAGGGGCAACCATCAAAAATCTGACTTATAACGATCTTTGGTTCCGCGAAGGAAGCGGCAACTACCCTCTCCTTGCCGCTGGCATTCAAAATACGACGCTCACCAACCTGACGGTCAAAATGCTCGGAGGCGCCAAAGCCGATCCGTTCGCGCCAGATTTGTCTTCTGATGCTTGGGGATGGATCGCCAAGTTCCGCTTCATGACCAACACTCTTACGAACTGTTCCTTTGACGCGACCGGTTATAACGTCCCTGTCGTCTTCTCTAGCAGAAACGGCAATGACAGCACCTTTACCGATTGCTCATTCAAGGCAAACACCTTCGGTTATCTTTGGAACCATTGGAAAAGCGGCTATCTAACCGCTTGGGAAGGATTGACCGTCACCGGGGACATCTACACTCCGGCGTCCGCTTAATGCGGTGCGATCGCGTTTTTCCACTATTTTTTAGACACCCGTCGGGATGGCTTAATTGCCATCCCTTTCGTTTGGTCTCCTAGCGTCCGTCGCTTTCAGGGCGCGCAAGTGACCTTTTTTTACCTTGCTGCTATTGATTGTGCCCATCTGCTTTAATGGCATGCCACGCGCGTATATCATAATGGCAAGCGTACGAATCGGATCGTTAAGGCCGATTTATCATAGAACCTCTAGATACGCTGTCATGTTTCCAAGGAGAAACACCATGAAATTGAACCGGCAAGAATTCGTCGACAAAGTGCACGCTTGCTTCATCGGCAAGAACATCGGCGGAACCATCGGCGGCCCCACCGAAGGCCAAAGGGCCATTTTGAACATCCAAGGCTTCGTCACCCCGAAAGGCGAACCGCTTCCCAACGACGATTTGGATTTGCAGCTTATTTGGCTTCGCGCCTTGGAAACGCAAGGGCCATCTCACGTAAACAGCGAGACCCTCGGCGAATATTGGCTCAATTTCATTCCGCCTTCTTGGTCGGAATACGGCATTTGCAAACACAACATGGAACAAGGGCTATATCCCGAGATCTCCGGCAGTAGCGACCTCAATATATGGAGCCATTCGAACGGAGCGTGGATCAGAACCGAGATTTGGGCTTGCACCAATCCCCTTATGGTCGATCAAGCCGTCCGTTACGCCCTTCACGACGCCATGGTCGACCATGGCCAAGGGGAAGGCACGATCGCGGCCGCTTTCGTGGCGGCCATGGAAAGCGCCGCCTTCGCCATCGACGACGTCCATAAGCTCATCGAGATCGGGCTTTCTAAAATCGACCCCTCATCCCGCCTTGCCTTAAGCGTGCGCGAAGTCCTTCGCCTCCACAAGGAAGGCAAAAGCTGGCAAGAGGCCCGTAACGCCATCGTGAAGATGAATAGCGATATCGGCGATGGCTGGTTCCAAGCGCCCAGCAACATCGCTTTCGTCTTGATCGGACTTCTATATGGCGAGGGTGATTTCAAGAAATCGCTGCTAACCGCCGTCAATTGCGGCGACGACACCGATTGCACGGGCGCCACCGTTGGCGCGCTTCTTGGCATCATGAAGGGAAGCAAGGCTTTGCCAGAGGATTGGGTTTCGTATATAGGTAACCGCATCGTGACTTGCTCGATTAATAAAGGCACCTCGCCCCGCATCCCCCTAACCATCGACGATTTGGTCCGCCGCGTCGCCAAAATGGCGGAGATTTGCTGCTATTATAACGGCGAAGGGATCTATAACCCCGTTTTAAAGGGGGGCGACGTCGAATTCGTCGACACGAAAACGGAATTGGAGCCGAATCTTTATGAATTGCTCACGAAGCCTTGGGGAGAGGATAACGAACAAGACGACATCCGCGCCTTGCGCTTGACTTTGAAGCCCAACGCCTTCGCCGCCCATTTAGGGGCCATCACGGCCATCGTCCGTTACGTCGACGGCGTCAATCTTCAAGCGGGCGAGCATAAATGTATCGGCCTTAACATCGTCAATAACGTCAAGGCCTATGGAAATGAGCCTTTGACGGCTAAAATCAAAATCCATTTGCCTAAGGATTTCGCCTCCGAGGAAACGGCCGCCAATATCGCCGTGCCTTGTTGGACGGCCATGACGAAGATGGCCCATAGCGAGGAGCTTCTTTTCTCCTTCGACGTCCAAAAGGTCGATGACGTCAAGGAAACGGTCCTGTTAGAAATAGAATTGCCTGAGCACGGCAAAACCAATTACGTCAGCATGGTGTTTTTGAAACGGAAATAGAGGAAGAGACATGAAGAAAGAGATTTTGCGCATGGGCGTCGTCGGCTTCGGGCACCGCGGCCGCGATCTGACGACGTCGATCCTAATGAAGCAACCGGACGTGGAGATAATCTCCCTTTGCGACGCCTTCATCAAACGGGCGGAGGAAGTCGCCGATCTCGTCGAAAAAGACGGCAAAAAGCGCCCTTTCGTCAGCGACGATTATAAGAAAGCCCTCGAGGTTAAAGGCCTTGACGCCGTTTTGGTCTCTTCCTCTTGGGAGAGCCATATCGAAGTGGCCATCGCCGCTATGAAAAGGCACATCGCCGTGGCGATGGAAGTCGGGCGCGCCTATAGCGTCGAGCAGCTTTGGGCCCTCGTCCTCGCGCAAGAGGAGACGGGAACGCCTTTCATGCTGATGGAGAATTGCTGCTTCGATAAGGAAGAGCTTCTCGCCACCCATCTAGCGCGGCTTGGCTTCTTTGGCGAGATCGTCCACTGCGAAGGGGCCTATGCCCATGACCTCCGCAAGGAGATATCCGATGGCCATATCACCAAGCACTACCGCCTTCGCAATTACGAGCACGGCAATTGCGACAATTACCCCACCCACGAAATCGGCCCCATCGCCAAATTGCTCGACATCAACCGCGGCAATCGCTTCGTGAGTCTTTCTAGCGTCGCCTCGAAGGCGCGCGGCCTTCACGAATACGTAAGCCAACACCAAGATATCTATCCTGAATTGCAAAACACCGTTTGGAACCAAGGCGATGTGGTTAATACCTTAATCAAATGCGCTAACGGCGAAACGGTGAGCATTAAGCTCGAGACGACCTTGCCTAGATTCTATAACCGTTCCTTCGCCGCCCGCGGCACCAAAGGCTTCTATGAGGCGGCCGCCAACCTCGTCTATATCGATGACGGCAAGGAAGAGAAAATGGATCCTCGCACTTATCTGACCTATCAGCGTTTGATCAATAACGGGGAACAATATTCCCAGTATCTGCCTAAAATGTGGCGCAACATCACCGAGGAGCAACTTAAAGCGGGCCATGGCGGCATGGATTATTTCGAATTCCGTTCCTTCATCGACCACGTCAAAGAAGGCCTCGATCCCGTCATCGACGTCTATGACGCCGCTTCTTGGATGGTGATCGCCGCCCTAAGCGAAGAATCGCTGATCAAAGGCGGCTCGCCCGTCTATTTCCCCGATTTCACCAACGGCAAATGGATGAACCGCCCCCGTTTGGACGTCATCGATTTCGATAAGGACTGAAAGGATATATGGCGGATAACGG
>CAVKTU010000066.1:0-5705 GCA_963659395.1 Holdemanella sp.
AACGGAAATCGCCGTTAAATTATCTCTCTTTGAGATCAAAGAAGTCGTTGACGTAACCATCTTTAGAGCGGCCATCTACCTAACGGCCGCCGCTAACACGTTCTCCATCAAAAAGGAGACGGTCTTCACTAACAAATCCTCTACCTCCTCTTTCCCTATGAGCATTTCCTCCCAATACGATTATGCGATTAGCTACACCCCCGATTCGGCCCGTATCCTCATAAGCGGGGATGCCATCGGGCAAGACGAGGGCACAAACGTCAAGCCAACTATTAGCTATGCAGGCGAGACAACCATTTATAAGAAGGTCGGAGAAGCCGCCCCGTTATTCATCGTATCGGCCAAAGATGCCTTTGGAATGGACGTCTGCGTCGACCGCGTTTATAGCGATGGCGCCGTCGATACGAATGGCCGCTTGTTAAAGGGCAACCACAGCATCACTTTCGTGGCCGTCGATTCCTATGGCAATCGGAGCGAATTGCAGATTTCCCTCATCGTCGAATAGGAGCCTATAAACCTTTATGGATCTGCCAAAACAATTCATCATCACCTATTTCGCCTTCTCGCCAGTGGAATATGACCCTTCCATCATCGATCATTCTTTTAAAGCGGGCATTAACCTCCTTCCCACTTATACCTTCGATCCTAGCAAACATTCCTTAGAGCGGTTTAGATCATATTTAGAGGAAGCCAATAAAAAGTCCTTGCCCGTTCTCATTTATGATGCGCGAATCGGTTATAAAGCCTTAGAAGAAAGGGGCGAGGAGAAATACCGCGAAGGAATCAAGGAAAGCCTTCAAACCATTTCCGAATTCCCGAATGTCGTCGGTTATTTCCTTGGCGATGAGCCATGGGAAAAGGATTTCCCTTTCTTGATTCGTTCTAATCAGATCCTCTTAGAGGAAGCGCCTCACCTAAATAATTATGTGAATCTCTATCCTTATTTCGATAGCGAGAAACGCCATGACATCTATAACTTCAAAATGGAAAAATACCCGCAAATCGCGGCTAATTTATTAAAAGAGGCAAAAATCTCCTTCTGGGGGATGGACCATTATGGCTTCTTATGGCGTAACAACCAAGAAAAAGGCCTGACCGAATTCTTTAAGACCATCGCCATCATGAAGGAAGTTGGCTCCCTTACCGATAGCAAACCCCTCTGGGCCGGTTGCTCCGTTGGCCATTTCCAAATCGATCAGCCTTCTTTCGATGACTTCCGTTATCAAATAAGCATCGCCTATATGTCAGGCTTCTTAGGCGTAAGCTGGTATAAATTCGTGGATACGGGTTATGGCTTAAGCATTCTTTTCGACGGCGTGGAAGGCGAATTCCCCGTTGCTCTAAATAACCAAACAACCATCGCCTACCAACAACTTTCCTTGGCCTCCTTATGGTTCCAAAGGAAGTTCGCCGCTTATCAAAATCTGACCTATCTTTCCTCTAGCCAAATTAATTTCCCTGACCACGAATTGCCTGAATTCCAGCCAGACGATACATTAGAGAAATTAACCGTTTGGACGGAAACGCCCGTTCTCGTATCTCTGTTTCATAACGAAAAAGGAGAGAAAATCTATTTCGTCATGAACCTAAGCAGAAAAGAACCTCTCTCTATCTCTTATGAATTCTCTCCTTCCTCTATATACCGAAAAGGATCTTGCTGGTTAGAGCCTGGCGAGATGACCATCATCAGCCATGAAAAATAAAACAAGATCCTATGAACTAATCTCCTATCGTAAAGAACACCAGGGAACTGGTGATTTTAATGGCCCTACAAGCAGTTTTTCCTTAGATGAACAAATCGATTATCTAAAGAAGTTCGCTGACGATTATGCTTCCTTTACCCATGCCGACTTAAAGAAAGAGGTCGTTAGCGATGAGCTAGTCGCTTCTTGGAAAGAAAGGCTTGCCCCGACGAGAAACGACTTTCGTAAACGGACCTATCTAAAAGATTTCATCGCCTCCTCGCAAATAGAGGGGCCTTATGAATACCTTCATCCCTTCACTGACCATTGCCAAATCGTAGATAACCATATCCTTTTAAAGGGCGCGGGGCACTATCCTTCGGCTGGCCTTCTTTTTGCGCCGCATAAAGAATTCTCAAAGATCCATTTAAGCTTTTCGATAAGCCAAGATTTCCAGACGCCATTGCGTGGCAAAAAAATCGTCCAGACGATGGGGAAGGTCATCGAATTCCGTCATGACGGAGAAGAGATAATCCGCCTTCAATTTTATAGCGACGGTTCCTTAGATGCCCGTGTGTTAGAAAAAGACGCATATCACTATACCAATCATCATATTGGCGACTTCTCTTTCGAAAAGAAGGAGGATTTGCAGGTTATTTTCGATTTTAAGGAAACGATAATCGCTTATAAAAACCATTCCTTTTCCTTTCCTGCCAAGAGAGCGCCAAATGAACTTATGACCACCGCTGGCTTCTATCCAATGGGGGATATGGAGCTCGAATTCCTGGAAATCCTTGGCCATGATGGCTCCTTAATCGATCCCTTTATCGCGTCAAAAAAGAAGGAAGAAAAAACTTTAGGAAGGGTGGATTTGCCTTTTGGCATCGCAGGGAGGGAACACGCCAACGAGACGCTTAAATTAAGGAAGGCGTTTACGTATACTCCTAACGAAAAAGAATTACATTTGCACCTTTCTTGCCTTGACCCGTGCGGCAAAGTCGTAATCAACGACCACGAATTCGCCTGTGACGATTTCCTTTCCGCCGAATTTAACTTAACTCCCTTCTTACGAAACGGGGAGAACCTTCTTGAACTCATCGTCTCCCCTCGCTGCCCTGAGAATTTTTGCTCCTGGCACCGTGGCAAGGATCCCTATTACGCTTGGTTCGCAGGCGAGGCGTATCTTGAAGAAAGAGCCAAAGAAGCCCGTATCGAATTCGTTAAAATCGTGACTATCTCCGCTAAAGAGGCCTTAGCCGATTGCTTCATTGATGTCGATAGCGACAAGGAAAAGGAAATCGCTATCGAAGTCCTTTGCGATACGAAGCACCAAGCTACTTTCCTTACGCATCTAGAAAAAGGAACGAATCACTTAAAGGAACGAATCGAATTCGCCGTCTCCTCTTGGAGCCCCGAAGAGCCATTGCTCCACGAAATAGCATTTGTTCTCTTAGAAGACAAAAAAGAAATTGACGCCTACGCCCTTTCTTATGGCTTCCGCACCATCAGCCAAAAAGACGGCAACATTTATTTAAACAACGAGCCTTATGTCCTTAAGGGCGCCCTTTTGATGCAATATCCTTGGCCAATCGAGAAATTACCTCTAGAACACCTTTGCCCGAGCGATGAAACCATCATCAAAGAAGCCTTACAAGCCAAGGCGATGAACTGCAATTGCGTCCGCATGCACGTTTTGGGCTATGGCAACGCCGAAGAAAGATACGCCAGAATCTTCGACGCCATCGGCCTATGCGTCATTTGGACGACGCGCTACATCGATTCGGTAATCACTTGTTTGTGGGATCCTTCGTGGAAACAAAAAGAAGGATACCTCCATCAAATCAAGGATGTCATCAACCATCCTTCCATCATCATTTACGAAGGAGCCAACGAGCAAGGGCTCTATCAAAAGGACATCGACAACATTTATGAGGCTTTCGTAAGCGCGGTGAAGAACACCGACTCCTCTCGCCTGCTTTCCCCCGTCTCGCACCTATATTACGCCGCCGATTCCTATGATTTGGGATGCTTCTATTATCTTGATGACGGAAAGAAGGACGCCTTGGGGAGAGGCGTCGTTTCTTCTAAAGCGTGGAACGACTCCTTAATTCTTCGCTCGAGCCATGCCTATAACTGGCTGCTTGGCTATGGGACTGGCTGGGATAAGCTCCGCAAGCAAGATTGGTCGAGCTATCGCGATTTGCTATATAGCCGCCAGAACGCTTACCTCATCAGCGAATACGCGATTGTCGGCAGAGCGAATCCTAATGCCCCGAAAGCCAAACAATTCTTTAATGATGCTTCCTATGAATATGGCGATGAGACGAATCTCGGATATCATTTCGAAAACGACTTCCTCCTTTCCCAAGCCTATCAAGCCTTAAGCGCCAAAATGGCCTCGCAAAAAATGCTTGGCGATGGGGTGGATGGGCTATTGTGGTGCTCCTTAAATAGCGGCGCCAACGAAGGCTCATATCTAAAGCCCCCTCTCGATTATGCCGGCTATCCGAAGTTGGCGTTCTATTCCCTTAAAGAAGCCTTCCAAAACGCCGTTTGCTTTGATTCCTCCACCGATTTGCTTTGGGGAGAAGCGCATCTCCTTTCGCCCCTCTTATGCGGCTCGCCCGATTACAAAAAGCATGATATTTACATTTTCATTGAGGATTTGCAAGGAAAACGGATAATTTCATATACATTCGAGGATGTCATTTTCGATCGAATTGTGGTCAAATTAGATAAGAAAGAATTGCCGAAGATGGAGGATGGCTATTACCGCATCGTCTATGAGGTAAGCGAGAAATGAAAAGCGAATTAATCACCGAATACCTGCTCCCCTCGCGCATTGCCATGAAAGAAGGGCTGATTGAAAACGAGGAATATCTTTTTAGTAACCATAGCGATCAGGTCTATACGAAGGAACCATATGTAACTACCTTCCACGGCCCTTGCGCCATCGTGCTAGATTTTGGCAAAGAGCTTCAAGGAGGCGTGCGAATCATCTCCCATAAATTCTCGCCTTCCTTCCATCAAAGGATCCGCATCCGTTTTGGCGAATCCTTAGGCGAAGCCAATGCCGACTTAGGCGAGAAGAACGCCACCAACGACCACTCCTTGCGGGATATCACCATCACCTTAAACCATCTATCGGATTTCGAATTCGGCAAGACTGGATACCGTTTTATCCGCATCGACTTTTTAGACAAGGGCGAATATCGCCTCGTCAACATCTACGGTTCCTACACCCATAGCAAAATAACGGAGAAAGGCGCTTTCCATTCATCTGATCCCTTACTAAACGATATTTATGAAGCCTCTAAGCGAACCATCTTCTTGAATCTGCAGGATAACATCCTCGAAGGCATCAAACGCGACCGCCTCGTATGGATGGGCGACCTTGAACCGGAAGTAAGAGCGATGTCATGGCTATATGACGAGAACGAATACATCAAGAAAGCCATCGATACCTCTATCCTTAAGAATCCCTTGCCCTGTTGGTTTGGCAATATCCCCACTTATTCATTTTGGCTGATCCATATCCTCTATTTGAATTATTTGCATTATGGGGATATCGACTACCTATCCTCCCATATCGATTATCTAGAGGGCGTTGTTAGGCAATTATCTTCATGCGTCAAAGAAGATGGCGATATCGATTTCGCTCTCTCGGGCGTCGAAACGCGTCCTGGTTTCTTCTTCGATTGGCCGTCGGCCGATGACTTAGAAGAATCCAAGGAAGGGAACCGATATTGCTTCCTTTTAGGCCTAGAAGCGTATGACAAAATAAGAGAAGAACTGAAACTAGGAACGGATCCTTTGTCTATAGAAACAGCCAAACGCTTAAGGAAGGTCCATAAGAAGGATCTGCATTTGAAACCCGTCATCGCCTTAGGCTATTTAACGGGGATGATTGGCAAAGAAGAAGCCAAAGAGAAATTGCTAGAAGGCGGCGCCAAGGGCGTCTCCATCCGCTTCTCCTATTACATCTTTAAAGCGGTCGCCGAGGTCGCTTCAACGAAAGAAGCC
>CAVKTU010000066.1:5715-7171 GCA_963659395.1 Holdemanella sp.
GCTATGAAGGATATCGTCTTTCCCTTTGCCATGGCTGGTCTATAGGGCCCATCCCCTTCCTTTATGAATGCGTTCTCGGCATCAAGATCCTTGAAGCAGGCTCTAAGACCATCTCTATATCGCCTTCCTTAGGTTCTTTGAAGGAAATAGACGTCTCGTTCCCCACTCCTTATGGCGTCGTTGAAATAAAAACCAAAAACGATAACGATAAAGCGTCTTTAGACGTACTGGCGCCAAAAGAAATCAAGATTATCAGGAATTAGTCGGCGGCTATTCGTCAAACCGATAGAAATCATCTAGGGAATAACATACGTATTTGCTAGTATCCACATCGCTTGCGAATCCGTTTTTCGAAATAAATCCGAGCTTATAAAAATCAATATCAAGGTTTTTGATTTGCTCTTCCTCTTGGTGGATGACCTTTCTCCCGATAGCCTCTTTCGTGTATTTGCATTCAAAAGAGATATAACCCTTCTTATCTCGCGTCACGACGTCGAATTCTCGGTTGATTCTCTTCTTGGCATCATCATACGAATATGAACCGATATCCAAAATCGTTTCCTCGACCTTGCCAGCAAAATTAAGCTTTAATAGAAAGGCCTTGGCAATCGATTCGAATTTCTTGGGAATGAAGAAGGACTCAAAGTCGTCCTTGATGAAACGCTCATAGAAGAATTTCTTATCCCTCCGATTAATCGAATAGGGGTTATTGAAGAGATAGCGATAATAGAAATGAATCAAATTGTCATCGAAAACATAACGCGTTTTCTTCGGATTGTTTTTCTGATTGATCGGCGCGACCTTCTTAATGACGTTCATCTCAAGAAGCTTGGCGATCAGATATTCGGGTCTAAAGTCGCCTTTTTGAGCCATTTTATCGACGATATCCTTATATTTGCTCGTGCCCGTTCCGATAATCGATATCAAATCGTTGAGTAAGCTTATTTTGCTAGTTTCCGACAAAATCATTTCCGTGATTTCGTGTTCCAAAATCGAATCTTCTTTCACTAACAAATCGATGATGTTGTCATCCACGCCTTTGGTGACGTCGATCAGGGAATTGAAATACGGGATGCCGCCGAAAACGGAATACGCTTTAACCTTGTCTTCGTTAGAAAAATTGGGATAAAACAGAGACGATTCAAAATAATCGAACGGCTTTATAAGCAAAATATGGTTGAAACGACCATAGCAATGCGCCCCGAACTCAATCATAGAGGTCATCAAGGCGACATAAGAACCGGAGATGATTAATTTCAGCTTCGATCCGTTTTTGTATTTGTCGATAGCGACCGCCAAAGGCGATTCAATCGTCGCATCATCGCTTAAAAGAAAAGAAAATTCGTCGATAACAAGAACAAACTCATGTTCCAACGAATATTTGAAAGCGTATTCAAAGAAATCGTCGAAAGATTGAAAAGATACGCTTGGTAACGATAAAGACGTTAAGAAGGCT
>CAVKTU010000067.1:0-6592 GCA_963659395.1 Holdemanella sp.
GGGGATTCCTATGTTTGATGAACAAAGCTTCGCTAATCCCTCAAAAGAATATTCGCCCGTTCCTTTTTGGTTTTGGAATGGCGAGATGCGTGACGAGGAAATCGTCTATGAGCTCGAGGAGATGGCGAGCAAATCCATTTATGAAGCCGTCATCCATTCCCGAAAAGGACTGACTTTCGAATATTTATCGGAAGAATGGTTTCATAAAGTAGACGTAGCCTTAAAAACAGCGAATAGGCTGGGGATGCGCCTTTGGATTTATGATGAGAACGATTGGCCGAGCGGTTATGCCGGAGGACGCGTTTTGCAAAAGGATTCCTCTTTCGCCGCCAAATGTTTAAGCATGGAGAAAATCTATCCCGTTTTGGGGAAACCCGTTTATATACCGGATAAGCCGAACAGCATTCTGGTGGCCGCCGTTGCCGTTTTCCAAGACAAGGAATTTATCGATATCACTGAATATGGCAGAAATGGCAAGGAACCATGGCGTTCGACTACCCTTTGTTGGGAGGTCTTCGTTTTCCGAATGGAAAATTGTTTGCATACCCCTGCCTATACCGACACGCCATATGTTGATCTGCTAAACACGGAAGCTACCAAGACTTTTATCGATGTAACGCACAAAGAATACAAAAAGAGGTTTCCTCGATACTGGGGGAATGTAATCAAGGGCTTCTTTACTGATGAGCCGGGGTTCTATCAAAATTACCTAGAGCAAGCGAAGAATTTGAATACCATCGCGTGGACTAAGCTTTTCCCTAAGAGGTTTAAGAACGCTTATGGATATGATATCCGCCCCTATTTGCCAACCATTTGGCAGGATATGGAGTTATCAAAGAAGATCCGCGCTGATTATTACGAGGCATTGGACCGCTTTTACAAAGAATCGTATTTCAATGAGATAACGGATTTTTTGCGCAAGGACGGATTGCTCCTTATCGGCCATCTCCATCATGAAGAAAAACTTTCGTGGTTGATACAAACCGAAGGCAATTTTTTCTCTGTCGTTGATGGTCTGGATTACGCAGGGATCGATTGCATCGATAAGGGCTTGCCCCGTGTTACCGAAAGGCTATGTTCGAGTGCCGCCGACCTTCTTAAAAAACCGCGTGCTTTATCGGAAACCTTCGGCGGATTCGGGTGGGAACTTACGCCGAAGGAAATAAAGAAATATCTCGACCTTCAATTTGCTCAAGGCATCAACATGATGGTATTGCACGCCTTCTTTTCTTCAATTGATGGCTTCCGCAAGATGGAATCGCCTCCATCTTTGTTTTATCAAAATGATTATTGGCCCCATTTCGATGCGATAAGCCATTATATAACACGCCTTTCTTACGCTCTTACGCAAGGGGAGCATCGTCCTAAAGTCGCCGTCTATTATCCCGCGATCGTCGCCGAGAAACTTTTTACCCCTTTAAATCATCGCGAGGTTTGCGACATCGACGATTGCCTTGACCGTCTCACCGGGCTTTTGCTATCTAATGGCATTGATTATGAACTTGTGCCTGAATCTTTCCTTTCGAAAGCGAGGGTCGATCGCGGTCGCTTAATATACGCAAATTTCTCTTTCGAGGATCTTATTTTGCCTTGTTCTCCCGATCAAAGCGTCCTTCCTCTAATCAAAGAATTCTCCGAAGAAGGCCGCGTTTATTCTTTAGGAAAGAAGCAAGAGGATAATTTCGTTTCAGAATTCCACTTTTATTTCGATGAAGCGAATCTCATCAAATCGTTAGATGAGCGAATCGATAAAGGTTTTGATGGTGAAAAAGTCATTTCTTATGTTCGTCGCGGCAATGATTGGAAATTGTTTTTCTTGGTGAATTGGTCCGATGAAGCGAATCTTATCTCGCTACATTTGCAAGAAGGGGAGTTCGTTGAAGAGGCCAATGCCGATACGGGGGAAATTTTTACTTTGTTCGCTAGAGGAGAAAAACGTTGCGAGAAAGTTTCGCTTCTTCCTAACGAAGCCAAATTACTTTTATTGAAAACTGATTCGTCCGTTGCCCTTCCTTCTTTTAAGAAAGTGCTTAATGGCAAGAAAGTGCCGTTGCTTTTAGAAGAAGCTTCCTTTAATGGTGAGAAACGCCCTTTCGTCTCGGCCCATAAAAACAACATTCATCAATTCGATGGCGAAATCGTTTTGAAATACGGTTTCGAACTTTCAGAGAATTGTAAGGCCACGGCCATTTATTTTGATGATATCCGTGATTATGCGACTGTTTATGTCAATGGCACAAAAGTTGGCACCAGGCTTTATCCGCCTTTTACATTCCGTATCGCTTCCTTCGTTAAAATTGGGCACAATGAAATAACCGTATCCATTCATAACGTCAAGGCGAACGCCTTCGAGGAGAAGGACTTGGATGCCGGGCTTCTTGGCGAGGCTTTCATTGAAGTGGCGGAAAGCGAATAGCGGTTTTAAGCCGTTTTCCTTCCCAGGGGGTTGGGGTAAGCGCATGAAAACACTGAGAGAAATAGCAGGGAGACATATTGATGAATAACGAAGAAAAGATTTTGATCAAGCAGACAAGGAAATATATCGTCTCGCGTTGGCCGCTAGCTTTGCATCGTCCCGAAAATGAACCTAAAGGCGAATATGCTCTGCCTTTTCCCTTTGTTCCGCCTTGCATATCAGGCGATTTCCACGTTTTATTCTATTGGGACACCTTTTATACCAATCGTGGCCTAATCGCCGACGGTTTCTTCGATTACGCCAAATGGAACGTCGATAACCTCATATATGCGCTAAACAAACTCGGTTTTGTCCCCAATGCCTATAGCCAAAATCTCATTAAATGGACATCGCAGCCTCCCTATCTTCATTTCATGGTCAAGGATATCTATGAGGTTTGTAACGACGAGGAATGGCTGAAGGACGCCTATTTTGCGTTAAAGAAGGAATACGCTTTTTGGATGAAGGAAAGAATCGCCCCAAATGGATTGAATCGCCATCTCCATAATCCTTTAACGCAAAAGGATTTGTGCGCTTATTATCACTATGTGGCAACGGAGCGTTTGGGGCTAAGTGTCGATTTACCAGCCGATATATGTGCCGATTTAGGGGAGAATTATTGCGCTGCCGCTGAAGCGGGATTAGATTTTTCGCCACGCTTCCGTGATCGAGGCGCGCATATTAATCCTGTTGACCTTAACGCCAATCTTTACGGAATGGAACTTGATTTAGCTAAGATGGCTAAGAAATTCGAGCCCTCAGAAGAGAATAGGTTTCTTATGGCCGCTGAGGCGAGGGAAGAGAAGATGAACGCTTTAATGTTAGGAGCAGACGGCGTTTATTATGATTACGATTTCTCCACCGAGAAAATATATCGCGCAGATTATTGCTTCACCGGCCAATTCATGCCGTTTATTGTGGGATTATCCAAAGATAAAGCGGCTATAAAGAAGGTTCTTTCAAGGCTTTCTTACCCGTGCGGCGTCGTTTCAACACAAAAAGACGATAAAGAAACAATTCCTTATCAAGCGGCCTATCCATATTCTTGGCCATACGATAATTATTTGGCTTATTGGGGGCTACTCTCCGCTGGCTTGCTGGATGAAGCGAAAGACATCGGGGAAAGATGGATTTTGAACCTCGCCAACACTTTCAATAAGACGGGGAGACTTTGGGAGACTTACGACCCATTAAAAGGCGGCAGGGCAAAGAAGAAAGAATATCCCGCTAACGAGATGATGGGGTGGACGGCTGGCATTTTCTCCGTGATTTGCGGTTATTTTGGAATAAAGTAATGCGCAATGCGGTCAAAACAAAAGCGCCTTTCTGCGATGGGAAGCGTTTTGTGCGCTATAGGTATGGCTTTAGAAATCCGTGACGTCTTTAGGCTCGCGCATTACCCATTGCCCGCCAGTGAAATCGGGTATCGCGATGGGCTCGCCGCCTTTGACGATGGAGTCTTCCGATAGGCAGGTTATCGCCATCCAAGCGGCGGCATCATAGACGTCAATAGGCATCTCGTGGTTATTTTTGATGGCATCAATGAATCCTCTAAGCATTAAGTGATCCATGCCACCATGGCCCGCTTTGATTTGCTCCTCTGTGACCTCTCGCCAGATTTTAGGTAAATAGTCTTTTTCATATTGTTTGGAGGAGCCTAGATATTCGTTCATATCCTTCTCGTGGTCAAATTGGGCATCGTCGATCAGAGTCAAATCGCCAAGTTCAGCGAACATGCCTTTGGTGCCGTTAACGGTAAATTCGCGACTATAGGCATGAGGCAAGGTTGTATCTAATTTTAAGGATATCAATGAGCCATCGGCACATTTGATGAGTGTTTCGACCACATCGCCCTGCATGAAGTGTTTATCGCGAAGGGATGCAAGGCCTTCATGTTCTTTGACGTAGGTTTCTAAGCCGCGGGCTTTCGAAGATAACGAGACCAAAGACACCATCCGATTGCCTCGATTGATATTTAGTAGCTTAGCGATAGGGCCTAATTCGTGAGTGGGATAATTGTCGCAATTTCTAATTAGATAATTCCGCAAGCGGTAATGCCTATTCTTAACTCCATAAGAAATTTCGTTTCTGAGATCGTGACAATAGGCGCCATGACAATAGACAACCTCGCCTAATAAGCCTTTTCTAACCATGTTTGTAGCCAAAAGCTCTTTCTTTCCATAGCAGCAATTCTCCATGAAGAAGAAGGGCGTTTTCGTTTTTTCGTAGGTTCTTACCAATTGCCAGCAATCGTCAATTGAATAGGCGCCGCCAACTTCTAGAGCGGTTATTTTCTTGCAAGTCATCGCTTTGATGGCTAAGGGGATATGGGCTTCCCAAGCAGCGGAGATGATTAAGACTTCGACGTTATTATCGCTAAGCAAATCGTCCGAATTAAGATATTCGGCCGGCTTATGCCCGCTCGCTTTCTCTATCTCTTTAGCGGAATTTGTTACCCTATCGGCGTAGACATCACAAATAGCGACGATGTCTAAGTCGTTAGTGAAGTTCTTGATGATCGTTTTAACCCAAATGTCGCCTCTTTGCCCTAAGCCGATTAATCCAACTTTTATTTTATTATTCATCGATGATCCTTCTTTCGTGACGTCTTAAAAGTATTATTCTTTTTTAATAGGCTCAAGTAGGCGAGAGATTTATAGAAAGCAATAGCAGTTTCTTTCATTAAAATCGCAATTGGCGAAGGCGGTGCAAAAAGAAAGCGGGACGGTCTTTTACCGGAAACGTTTTGCATGCATTGTTCATGGAATAAAAGACTTCGTTTGGGTTTTGATAAATATTCTGTGTTTTTAACAACGCAAAGAAAACGGCAAAGCTTCGCGCCATGCCGTTCAGATGCCAAAGGAGAAATTCTATTAATGAGCGTCCTTCATTTTCTTGCAGACGAAGCAAGCAGCAACGACTAATGCGGCGCCAAAAACTGCCAGCGAGGTATAAAGGGTGCTCTTGTTTTCATCTGAAATCTTAATGGTGCTCTTATTGATGGATAGCAACTTTGATGTTGCGGTATACCCAAGGAAGTCATTATAGGTTGTGCCGTATTTGGAGATGATGTAACTATATTTATAGAGGGCTTTTTCGATGTAGGTGCCTTCAGCATTCGGGGTTAAGGATTTGATATATTCCTGGCTGGCGGCCGGGATTCTTTCGAAACAATATCCGATATCGCCCCAAACTTTCGTGCTGGGCGTGGTAATGCCGTCATCACAAACGACGCTGTCCGTAATTGTTTTTGCCAAACCTTGAGCGTAACCTTCTTTAGTCAGTTGTTCGGGAAGTAATTCATTTCCGCTCGGATCTTGGAATGAGATGTTTTTGACATAAGTGATATGCTGCTTTCCTAAATTGGCATATCCAAAATAAACTGCTTGTGTAGATAAAACTGGATTCTTGCTCAAAGTCTTGCTGAACGATTGCCACGTGCCATCGTTTGAAGCGCGTGTTTCTACTTGGGTTTCATAGCCATTGCGGTTGACTATTCCCACTCGATAGCCGCAATAATCGAATGATACTTTCAAGGAATCTGCGCCATCAGTCGGATTGATTTGAAAATACGCTTCGTTATAACCGTCAGATTTAGCAGTATTGTAGTCAAAATTATAGCTGGCAAAACCGATGATTACGCTGCCGTCGCTCTGCTTGGCTATACCGGCATTTGTTAGTTTATAGTCCAACATCTCAGTGTCTTCGAAATCGCCGTCCATAATATAGTTGATTCCGTTTTTGTCGGTTAACGTCATGTCATCAATAAGCCAACCTCCATAAACGGTAAGAGATATGGATGGACGAGATTCGAACATTCTATCGAAGGAACAGGAATAATGGGTCCAATTATTAACGGTCTCGCCAGCGGCCATCGTTAAGTACCAGCCGCGTGTGCTGTCATCTGAGGTTGAATAATGGTCCATATAAACGCTGAATCTTGCTGAAGAAGCGCCATCCGCCATTTTTTTCGCCCAAAAGGAGAAAGTATAACCTCCAATAGCGGTGTAGCCAAAACGAATCCCCAAACAGGTTTCATCACCCATTTGTAGTGAACGATATCCCGTATGAGCGTCGGAAGATAGATCGGAAGTAGTAATTAAATGTACTCCGGAATCATTTGTTGTTTTTACATCG
>CAVKTU010000067.1:6602-7117 GCA_963659395.1 Holdemanella sp.
ACCTTCTTTGACGCTGTCGAGCAAGAAGTAGCGGAACGACGGCGCGGTGACTCCCATCGAAATCTTCTTTTTGACGTCTCCTTTAGGGAAAACGACGTCGGCGTTTGATGCGGACTCATTAAGAGTTCCGACGGATCCGACGGCTCCCAAGCAACATAAAGCTAAAGCGGTAACAAGTTTATTCATAAAGCCCCTTTCTTTTTTATCAATTTTCTTGTAAGCGCTTCCACTTTTCTTATGGAAATTAAGCACATTCTATTTAAAATTGCCGATTTTGCAGCAATAGAAAATAAACGCGAGATCAGAGTCTCGTCTATCCTTTTCTTCTAATAAAGGAAGGAAAAGACGGGATTTTTATAGTTGATTGATCGTTTTACAACAAAACGGACTTGCGACAATCAACGTTTTGTGGGTGCTTTTTTTGAGCCTTTTTGGCTTTTTCCTCTTCGATTATCCCTTGCTTCTCTCGCATTTGGCTTTGCCCGGATTCTTTGGGACGTCGCCTTTACCCGACA
>CAVKTU010000068.1:0-7016 GCA_963659395.1 Holdemanella sp.
CTAAAGAGCCTGATATAGAGCATGAAGCTGGTGATGACGGCTAAGGAGGCTTGCTCATTATGGACGAGCAAGGCGCCGACCACGCAGACGGCCACATAGCCGAAATTGCTCATGAAATTCATGATTGGCATCGCCAAATTGCCAAAGAACTGCGCTTTCCAGTTCATTTCGCAAAGGCGGTTGTTCAAAACGGCGAAATTCTCCTCGTTCTTCTTGACGGCGTTATTGGCGCGGATGACGCTATGGGAGCCGTAATTCTCTTCGATATGGCCATTGACTTTGGCCACGGCCGCCTGCTGGGCGGTGAATAGCCTTTGCCCTCTCACCAAAATAAGGGCCGCAACAGCGCCGCCAATCACCGTCGCTCCGATCGCGGTGAGGGCCATCCGCCATTCGGAGACGAACATCATGATGGTGACGCCGCAAAGCTGCACGCCGCTAGAGATGAAGGAGGCGATGCTATTGGCCAAGGATTGACTGATCAGATCGACGTCGTTGGTGACTAAAGACATGATGTCGCCCGCTTCCTTGCTTTCGATGCTTTTTAAGGGGACGCGGTTGATCTTCTCGCTTACGTCTTTGCGGAGCTTCTTACCGATTTGGTTGGAGACGATCGTCATGATGAAGGATTGGGCATAGCTAAAGACGATGCTTAGGGAATAAAAGAGGATAAGCAAAAGGCAAATCTTGCCAATGCCTTCTAGATCGATAGAGCCGGTTCCCTGGATTTCCTTGGTGGCCCCTTCTTGCAAAAGGGTGGTGATTTGCCCGAAATAATCGGGTCCTAAGATAATCAAGACGGCTCCGGCGATGGCGAAGAGAATGGCGATTAAGATAGCGGGGCCGGCTTTCTTGCTATAAGAAAGCAATTTCTTCATTCCCCAATAGGATTCGCGGAAAGAGGCTTTCTTCTTTTTTGGGAATTCTTTTTCATTCATGGGAAAGTTCCTCCTCGCTAAGCTGGCTCTCGGCTATTTCCTTATATAAGGGGCAAGATGACAAGAGCTCCTCGTGCTTGCCTAAGCCAACGATTTTGCCGTTTTCAAGGACGATGATCGTATCGGCTTCCTTGACTGAGCCGATACGTTGGGCTACGACGATTTTGGTCATTTCTGGGTATTCTTGATGCAAGGCCTTACGGACTTCGTAATCGGTTTTAAAGTCCAAGGCGCTCAAACTATCGTCCAAGATGATGATTTCGGGGTTTCTCGCCAAAGCGCGGGCGATGCTAAGGCGCTGTTTCTGACCGCCGGAGACGTTTTTGCCACCCTGTTCGATATGGCTTTCGATCCCTTCGGCCTTTTTGGCGATGAATTCCTCGCTATGAGAGATGCGGACGGCCTTTTGCAAGGATTCCTCGTTATAGCCATCGCTATCGCCATAAAGGATGTTGTCTTTGATGGTGTCGTTAAAAAGGACGGCTTTCTGCGGAACAAGGGCGATTTTGTTATAAAGGGAAAGGAAGGTATATTCCTTGATGGGATGACCATCGAGGATGATTTGCCCTTTGTTGGGGTCGAAAAAGCGCATCGCGAGTTGGATGATGGTGCTTTTGCCACTCCCGGTCGGGCCGATGATGGCCAGCGTCTCTCCTTTTTTGACGCTGAAGGAAATATCACTAAGAACGTCTTCGTGGGCGGTCTTATCGGCGTTATCGTAGCCGAAATAAACATGTTCGAAGCGAAGTTCGCCCACGCTTTCTGTCTTACCGTCAAAAGAGCCTTCGGCGATGCTGTCTTCTTTTTCGAGGACTTCTTGGACGCGTTTGGCGGCCACGAGGCTTCGGGGCGACATCATGATGACGATGACGATCATCAAGAAGCCCATGATGACGAGGGTGGCGTAGCTCGAGAAGACCATCATGTTGGAGAAAGTGGTGAGCTTGTCGGCAGGGTTATTGGCGGCATGGATGCTATAGGCGCCAATCCAATAGATGGCGACGGGAAGACCCGACATCACCGCGGTCATAACGGGGGAGAGAAGGCCCATGACGATGCCGGCGAAGTTGTTCGTCTTCGTCAAATCCTCATTGGCTTTGTCGAATTTGCTTCCTTGGTAATCCTCGGCGTTAAACGCCTTGATGACGCGTAAACCTTGGATGTTTTCCCGCGACATGGCGTTTAGCGTATCGATCTGACCTTGGATTTTCTTGAATTTCGGAATGGCAAGCCCGCCTAAGATGGCGATGGTGACGACCAAGAAAGCCACGGCCACGCCGACGGCGATCGTCCAAGCGTCATTGCCTTTGTCTAAAATCTTAACGACCGACCAAATGGCCATGATGGGGGCTTTGAAAACCAAAGACATCGCCATGGTGAGAAGTTGGGTGATTTGGGTGATGTCGTTGGTGGTGGGGGTGATCAAGGAAGCGGTGCTAAAGGATTCGATGTCTTGCTCGGACATCCGTTGCACTTTGGCGTAAAGCTTCTCGCGGAGCCGCATGGAGAAAGAGGCGCTGATGCGGGCGCTGATGAAATAGACGATGGCCATATCGATGCACGTGGCCACGGCGCAAAGGATCATATAGCCGCCGTCGACGAGGATGGAGGAGATATCGGCGTCGTTAGAAAGGAGCGTTTTGGACATCGTTCCCATATAATCGGGGATAAGAAGCTCCAGATAGACGCTTAAAACGACTAGGCCGATGGTCACGCCGACGCCAAGCCAGTCTTGCCAGCGAAAGTTTTTCAGCAATTTAAACATAGTTCGCCTCCTAACTATCGGTGGATAACTTAAGAGTTATTGAAAGGAAAGTCAAGCGTTAACGGAAATAATGTCATTATAAGGTTATTTGTTTCTACCGGTTTATAAGGTTATTTGTTTCTAGGCATCCCGACGCATGCCGAACGGTTTGGATCCGTAATCCGTAATCCGTTACGTAGTCCGTATCAACCCCATGGGGTTGGCGATTATAAGGTTATTTGTTTCCGATTAACCCCTTTTCGGCGCATCATCGTCGCATTGGAGGATACCATATGAAGAAACTCAACGACTCATACGTGGAGGGCGTGCTGAAAAGGGCCATCGCCGGGGTCATCGGCACCAAACAGGCCGCCAGGAACCTCGGCGTCAGCAAGCAATACGTCAACAAGCTGAAAAGAAGGTACGCCAAAGAGGGCGCCGCGGCGCTAAGGCACGGGAACTGCGGCAAATCGAGGGCGTGGAAGACCGACCCGGAGACCGAAGCCAAGGTGATAGGGCTCTACAAAGGGAAATACGCCGACTTCAACTTCTCCCACTTCGTCGAGAAGCTCGGCGAGGACGAGGGGATACCGATGACCTATCCCGTCGCGACCAGGATATTGGCCGAAGCCGGGCTCCGCTCGCCGAAGAGGCATAAGAACAAAGGAAAGAAGAAAGGAAAGCATCCGTCGAGGCCGAGGAAGGAGAGATTCGGCGAGATGCTGCAGATAGACGCGTCGCTCCACGCGTGGTTCGGCGACGGTTTCCCGAAAGCCACCCTCCATGGGGCAATCGACGACGCCACGGGGATCGTGATGGGGCTGCATTTCGACAGGGAGGAGACGCTCGACGGCTATTACCGCATGTGCGAATTCATATTCTCGAAATACGGCATACCGGCTTGCTTCTACGGCGACAATCGGACGATCTTCGAGTTCCGCAAGCTCTCGGAGAAAGGCAAGACCATAGACAGGGACGTGCACGTGCAATTCAAGAGGATGTGCCAGATGCTTGGGATAGAATTGATAACCACGTCGGTGTCGGAGGCCAAAGGAAGGATAGAGAGGCTGTGGGAGACGCTGCAATCGAGGCTGATATCGGAGCTTAGGCTCAGAGGGATAAAGACCATAGCCGAGGCCAACGCCTTCCTTCCGTCGTTCATGGCCGACTTCAACAGAAGGTTCGCCTTCGCGCCCGACATGGAGAACTCCCTCTTCGCCCCCGCGCCGAGCGCCAAAGAGATCGACTTCTACCTCTCCGTCCAATACAAAAGGGTCGCCGACAACGGGTCGTGCGTGAAATTCAACGGCGAGAGGATGGCGCTGTTCGGCGGGGGCGGCGAGCTCATCAGGATAGCCCCGAAAGGCGAGATAGACATCTACAGAACCCTCTCGGGGAAGCTGGTCGGCGTTTGGGATGGAGGAATATACGAGCTCTCAAAGGGGCCGGAGAGGGAAAGCGAGGAGCCGAAGAAGAAAACGGGCAGGCCGAAATGGATCCCGCCGAAAAACCACCCCTGGAGGAAATTCTCGATCAAGCCCAAAAACACCTAGAAACAAATAACCTTATAGCGACAGCGTTAACGGAAATAATTTTTTTATTCGTTTTTAGTCTTTGGAATAATGGGGCTGAAAGATATAAAATATCTTTCGAGGAAAGAGTATGGAAGAGGAAAAGCGAATCGTCGTTAAGGTGGAGGGGATGCGCTGCTCGATGTGTGAAGCTCATGTTAACGACGCTATTAGAAAAGTCCCGGGCGTGAAGCGGGTGAAGGCGAGCGTCAGCAAAGGCGAGGCGCATATCATCGCCTCCTCTGATATCGACTTAACCGCTCTAAAAGATGCCATCGCCAAAGAAGGCTATGGCGTAGGGGAACTTATAAGCGAGCCTTATCAAAAGAAGGGCTTTTTCGCGCGATTATTTTATTAGCCCAACGCGACGTCTAGGACCATCATCAGGGCGAAACCGACGGCGAAACCGACGGTGCCCAGATTCGAATGCTTGCCGCTTTGGGCCTCGGGGATAAGCTCTTCGACGACGACGTAAAGCATCGCCCCGGCGGCGAAGCTCAGGAAATAAGGGAGAATCGGTTCCAAAACGCCGACTAACAAAATCATCAAAACGGCTCCAAAAGGCTCAACGATGCCGCTCAAGGCACCCATCAAAAAGGCCTTTCCTTTACTTTTGCCTTCCGCTAGCAAAGGCATGGAAATAATGGCCCCCTCAGGGAAATTCTGAATGGCGATGCCTATCGATAGGGAAAAGGCGGAGGCTATGCTGATGCCGTTACTAGGGTCTAAGGCGCTGGCGAAAACGATGCCCGGAGCCATGCCTTCGGGGATGTTATGGATTGTCACGGCGAGAAGCAGCATGCTGATCTTGCTAAAGGAGCTTTTTAACCCTTCTGGCTCCTCACATTCTAGATGTTGGTGGGGGGTTAGGGCGTCAATGAGCCAAAGGAAGGCAAAGCCAAGAAGGAGCCCGACTAGCGCCGGCACCCATTTCCAAGCGGCATCGTAAGTCGTCTGCTCAATCGAAGGTATCAAAAGGCTCCAGATCGAAGCGGCCACCATCACCCCCGAAGCGAAGCCCAAAAGAATTTTCTCGATTCTCGGATTCATCTTCTTCCGCAATAAGAAAACCATCGAGGAGCCTAAGATGGTTCCTAAGAAAGGCAACGCCAGTCCGATAACGGTCAATAAGATGGGATCCATAAATACATTATATGATAAGGAAGAAGAAAGGAGGCTTTTGATGCCTCCTTATTGATTCCAAGCGGTTTCCGCTAGGGATTTTTGGCTTTTCTTGCTTCTTTTAGGGCTCTTTTCTCTTCCTTGGCCTTTTGCTTGCGGTATGCCTTAAGCAAGGCCTTGGGGTTATGCTTATAGCCGCATTCTTCGTTCACGGGCGGCTTCCCTTTGAATTTGCGATAGATCTCGATGCCAAGATAGCTAGCGACAATGAGGGAAGCGACGACGATGGTGACGATTTCCAAAGGGCCCATATCGGCTTAGGCGGCGATAGCAGCCTTCCTCTTGCTATAGAAGAAGATGAGGACGAGGGCGATGATGAGGGCGGGCACGATGATAGCGATCGTCCAAGCCCAGTCGATCATCACATAGAAGGCGGCGGCGGTTAGATAGCTGACGGCCAACCAGAAGAGAATGGTTCCCCAGAAGTCTTTCTTGTTGGCAAGCTCGCCTTTGGCGGTGGCGACCGAAGCAAAGCAAGGGATCGTCAAGACGTTGAAGATGATGAAGGAAATCATGCCGCCGGTCGTCCAAGAAGTGGCGCCCATGATGGCGCTCATGGCTTCGGCGCCCTCCTCGATAGCTTCGCCTCCCGTGAGGATCGCTCCTAAGGAGCCGAGGGTTCCGACGACGTTTTCCTTGGCGATCAAGCCATTGATGGCGGCCACGCTATAGGCCCAGCCGTTCTCGCCCGTCTGGCTTCCCCAGCCAAGCGGGGTGAAGATCGGCTGAATGACTTTGCCGATATTGGCCAAGATGCTGCTCGATTCCATGGCTTTTAGGCTGTAATAGCCAGCGGCTTGGATTTCGGCGAGCCCATCGGCCGTCTCATCGCTGAAGGCGGGAATAAATTGCCAAGAAGAGGTGAAGTTCGAGAAGACCCAAACGAGGATCGTCGTCACTAAGATGATGGTGAAGGCTTTCTTCAAGAAGTGCTTGGCCTTATCCCAAATGTGGATGGCTAAGGCGCGAGGTTGGGGCAAGTGGTAGCTAGGAAGCTCCATGACGAAGGGGGCGACCTCTTCGCGTTGGGTGGTGTGGTTCATCACGATGACCATCAAGATGGCCATGGCGACGCCGAGGATATACATCGCGAAGGTTAGTAAGCCGGCATTGATGCCAGCGGCGCTAGCGAGAGCGCCCGCCACGGCGACGAGGATTGGGAGCTTGGCGCTGCAAGCGAAGAAAGGAATGACGCGAATCGTCTTCGTGCGCTCTTTATCGCTAGTCAAAGTGCGGGTGTTGATCATGGCGGGAACGCCGCAACCAAAGCCCATGATCATCGGTAGGAAAGCCCTTCCTGAAACGCCGAAGCGGCGGAAGAGACGGTCTAGGACGAAAGCCACACGGGCCATATAGCCGCTGTCTTCGAGGATGCTAAAGAAGAAGAAGAGAAGGAGGATTTGCGGTAAGAACCCGATGACGGCGAATAAGCCGCCGAGGACGCCCTCGCAAATAAAGCCGTTGACCCAGGATTCGGCAGGGATCAAAGTGCCGATCCACGCTTGGAAAGCGCCGGTGCAGGCATTGAGCAAATTGGCTAAGAATGTGCCTAAGCTATTCCAGCCGTCGGCGGTATAGAAG
>CAVKTU010000069.1:0-7009 GCA_963659395.1 Holdemanella sp.
GGCACCTACAATTATTTGGCCGAGCTTCTCGCCGACAACAACAATTGCTCAATTAAGGTTGTTCGATTCAAGGGGAAAGACAAAAGCGAGATGGTTAGCCGAAATGAATTCGGATATAAATGCCTTCTTATCGCAATGCAAAGCGCTTTTGATTTCGTTTCTTCGCTGAATGAAGTGAAAGTGGATTTGCGAAAAGACCTAAAAAGGAATGAATATCCTTTATTCAATATCGAGTGTTTTGCCGAAGCTTGGAATAATGCCTGCCTTCATAATAAATGGATTAAAAACGTCCCACCTGCTGTTTATATTTTTGACGATCGTATCGAAATAATTTCTACTGGCGGACTGCCTTATGATTTTTCCGAGAAGGATTTTTACGCCGGCGTTTCGAGGCCGGTCAATGTGGGCTTGCAGAAAATCATGGGGCAACTTAATATCATCGAGCAAACTGGTCATGGGGTGCCTAAAATCGTCAAGGCTTACGGAATTGAAGCGTTTGATATAGAAGAAAACCATATTGTTGTCACTATTCCTTTCGCCTATTCTCCTTCTTTTAAAACAATCAGCGTCGATGAGCTTACTCCATCCGAACAAAACGTTTTTGAAGCCATTAAAAACAATCCTACTGCCACTCTCCCTCAACTTTCCGAAATAGTTGGTTTGGGAATTAGCCGTATATCCGTAATCATCAAAGAATTAAAAATCAAAGGCAAAATCACGCGAGTTGGAAAAACAAAGGGCGGATATTGGGAGGTTCAATAAATTTAGACGTAGTTTATGGATGCAAGGTTGGCAATAGATGCCGACGGCATTAAACGGTGTTCATATGCGTTTTCTTTGTAAGAAGAAGTCGTAATAACTAAAATGTGCCTATGAAAAAAATCATCTCTTGGAACGTCAATGGCCTCCGCGCTATCCTTGGCAAGGGCTTCGCAGATGTTTTCTCAAGCCTCGACGCCGATCTTTTCTTCATCGGCGAAAGCAAATTCACCGAAGAAGCGGGGAAGGAATACCCCTTCATCCCAGCGGGCTATCATCTTTATCAAAGCACATCGAAGGTCAAAAAAGGCTATAGCGGCGTCGCCCTCTATAGTAAAGAGGAGCCTTTGAGCGTCCATTATGGCCTTCATGATGGCCGTTATAGCGAAGAAGGCCGCGTCATCGTGGCCGAATACCCTTCCTTCTATTTCCTAGGGGCTTATGTCCCTAACAGCGGCGAAGAGCTTAAGCGCCTCTCTTTTCGTTTGGATTATGAGGAAGAGCTTCTTTCCTATATCAACGAGTTAAACGCCAAGAAGCCGGTCGTTTACGCCGGCGATCTGAATGTCGCCCATGAGGAGATCGATCTAAAGAACCCGCAAAGCAATCACCATAACGCCGGCTTCACCGATGAGGAGAGAGGGGCCTTTAGCCGTCTATTGGAAAATGGCTATGTCGATTCCTTCCGATATCTATACCCTAACAAAGTCGAATATTCGTGGTGGAGCTATCGCTTCCACGCCCGCGAGAAGAACGCCGGGTGGCGGATCGATTATTTCGTCTTGTCGCCATCCCTGCTTCCCAAAGTCGTCGATTCGCGGATCCTCACCTCCGTAATGGGCAGCGATCACGCGCCGATAGAATTGATTCTTAACGTTTAATTTTTAAGTTTTGAATTAAAACATAGAAGCTACCTATCAATTAACTTAAATGTATTGATAATTACAAATGTTTTATACCGCGTTTTCCAGTATTTTTAGCCATTTTCGCATTGCGCTTTTTGACGATGATGACAAAATAGCGACGTTAGGAGGATTCCCATGGAAAAAGAGGATCTAGACGCTTTATGGACGCCTTGGAAGATTGGCGACTGCGAAATCAAAAACCGCATCGTCATGACTTCGATGGGCGGGACGTCGCTATTCGGATGGATGGAGATTAACCACTTCGACAAGGAGGCCGCCAAATTCTTGTTGGAGCGGGCCAATAACGAAGTCGGCCTTATTCTGCCTGGCATCCAGCCCGTTTATAACCCGATGTTCGGCCAATGGCTTTATCGCAAGAAGGGGATGTACCGCAAACTAAAACCCTTCATGGAGGAAATCCATAAAAGCGGAGCCAAGATGTTCGTGCAACTTACGGCCGGCTTTGGCCGTAGCTTCACCATCGATCACATGATGGAAACTCTTTATAGCAACCCCGTGTTACGCGTTTTGTCGAAGCCGGTGATGAATTTCGATATGATCTGCGCCTCTTCCTCGCCTTCGCCTAACCGCTGGAGCGATAAGGTGCCTTCCAAAGAGATGACCGTCAAACGCATCCATAAATTCGTCGAGGCCTTCGCCAAAACCTCCGAGCTCCTTAAGGACGCGGGCGTCGACGGGGTGGAGATCCACGCCGTCCACGAAGGCTATCTCCTCGATCAATTCACCCTCAAATACATCAATCACCGCGAAGACGAATACGGCGGTTCCTTCGAAAACCGTTACCGTTTCCCCGTGGAAATCGTCAAAGCGATTAAGGAACGTTGCGGGGAAGACTTCCCCGTGAGCCTTCGTTACAGCGTCCTAAGCAAAACCAAGGGCTTCCGTAGCGGCGCCCTTCCTAATGAGGCGTATGAAGAAGTGGGGCGCGACATGGAAGAAAGCGAAAAGGCGGCCAAATATTTGCAAGATGCGGGCTACGACATGCTTAATTGCGATAACGGCACTTATGACGCCTGGTATTGGGCCCATCCGCCGATTTATATGCCCGAGAACACCAATTTGGCGGAAGTCGAGCACATCAAGAATTTCGTTTCCATCCCCGTCGTCGCCGCCGGGAGGATGGAACCTTTGACGGCCGCTAAGGCGATTAGGGAAGGGAAGATCGACGCCGTCGGCTTCGCCCGTCCTTTCTTGGCCGACCCTTCCTATGCCAAAAAGCTCAAAGAGGGACGCTTAGCGGATATCCGCCCATGCATCTGCTGCCATAATGGCTGCTTCAATATGTGCACCTATAAAGGGGTGGCCAACGACCAAGAGCTCTCCGATGCCTTGCATATGGCCCGTTGCGCCGTCAACGCCGAGACGATGCAAACCAATGTTCACCATATCGTCAAAGCGAAACATCCTAAGAAAGTCGCCATCGTCGGCGGCGGCATCGGCGGGATGGAGACGGCACGCGTCCTCGCTTTAAGAGGGCACCATCCGGAGATTTATGAGAAAAGCGACCATTTAGGCGGCGTTTTCCTCGAAGCGGGCCAAACCTCCTATAAGGGGAAGCTTCGCGAATTGCTTGCCTGGTATATCAAAGAGATGAAGGAACTTAATATCCCCGTCCATCTTAACACCGAAATCCATGACCTTAAGGACCTAAAAGCCGACGAAGTGGTTGTCGCCACGGGTTCGGCGGCCCGCAAATTGCCGATCAAAGGGTTTGAGAAGGGCATCGAGGCTCTCGAATTCCTTAAAGGCAAGGAAGTAGGGGAGAGAGTCGCCGTCATCGGCGGCGGCCTCACGGGTTCGGAAATCGCCTACGAATTGGCCCTCGAAGGGAAGAAGCCCTTCATCGTCGAGATGAAAAACGACCTCATCGCCCAAAAGGGCGTTTGCATGGCCAATAGCCAATATCTGCGCGATTATTTCGCTTTGCATCAAATCCCTGTCTATCTCGAAAGCGCCCTCAAGGAAATCAAAGACGACGCCGTCGTGATCCAACACAAAGACGGCCAAAACGAAGAAATCCCCTGCGATTCGGCCATCCTTTCGCTTGGTTATAGGCCAACACCCCTCTTTAAGGAAGGCAAACACGCGCATCTAGTCGGCGATTGTTTGGCCGTAGGGAATCTGCGTACCGTCATTTGGCGCGCCTATGAGGTGGCGATGAAAATATAAGGAGAAGAAGATGTACGAACCGAAAATGCGTTTGAATGAGGAAGAAAAGAACATCCTCATGGGGAAAGAAGGCCCCACCAAAGCCAAGATGATGGAGGTGCTCGTCCGTTATGGCGACACCTTCGGCGCCGATTGCTTATTGCCTCTTACCTACAAAAAGGGCCATTTCGTCACCAGCTTTGGCATTTCGATGCTAAAACCCGTCTATCCTTTGATGAAGGAGCTTATCGATGCGGGGTTAGTCGCCCCCGAAGGCTTCACGATGGACCCACGCCCAATCGATTATAAGAATTGCAATGCCACCCCATTAGAGAAACTGGTCTTCAATCATTTCGTCTATGGCAAGCAATCCTTCTATGAGAAGCAACTGAAGGCCATCGGGATGAAGGATATGAACGATTTCACTTGCACTTGCTATCTTAAGGAAGTCGGTAATACCCCCAAGAAAGGCGATGTCATCGCCTGGAGCGAAAGCAGCGCCGTCGTCTTCGCCAACAGCGTCCTCGGCGCCAGGTGCAACCGCAATAGCGGCATCCTCGATACCTTCGCGACCATCTTAGGGAAGACCCCCAATTTCGGCTTCACCACCGAAGAAGGGAGGAAGGCGACTTGGAAGATCGTCTTGAAGGTCGATAGGCTCCCCGAAGCGCAGATCCTAGGCTCAGCCATCGGCATCAAAGTCCAAAGCGAGGTTCCTTATGTCGTGGGGCTCGATAAATATCTCAAACCCCTTCCCGATGAGGATAGCATCGCCTATCTAAAGGATTTCGGCGCCGCTTCGGCGTCCAACGGCGCCGTCGGCCTCTACCATATCGAAGGCCTAACGCCTGATGCTGTAGAAAAGGGCGAATCCTTGCTTAAGGACGGCTATCAAACCTACGTCATCGACGATGCCGAATTGGAACGGGTCTATAAAAATTACCCGATGATGTGGAAGCGGAGCGACCTAAAGCCCCATAAGGCCTTCATCGGCTGCCCGCATCTCACTTTGAAGCAATTAGTTGACTGGACGCACAAGATGGAAGAGGAGCTTAAGCGAAGCGGCAAGAAGAGATTATGCGTCTATACCGTCTTCACGGCCGCCCCAAAGGTGGGAGACGCCTTCAAAAAGCTTCCCGAATACACCCAATTTCTTTCCTTCGGCGCCCATCTTAGCTTCATTTGCCCTTTGATGTACGTCGATAATCCCGTTGCGGGCGCTAAACCCATCATCACCAATTCCAACAAGCTTCGCACCTATAGCGCATCCCGTTACTTCGTTGACGAGGATATCCTCGACATCATCACCGGAAACAAGGAGGTCAAATAATGAAAGAATTTCATGGCCGCGCCCTTTTTGGCGGCAATTGGAAAGGCAAAGCGGTGGTTTCGCACCAAGGCCTCAACACTTTGGCGAGCTTCCAAAAAAGCGCTTTGATACCGACGGCGAAGAAAATCGTCGTAAGCGATCAGAATAACCCCGATTTGTATAAGAAAAACATCACGGGCAAAGCCCTTTGCTTACCCGAAACCATCGGCTCGACGACGGGAGGGATGGTCATCGAGACAGTGTCGGTCCGTCACCTCGCCCCGCCCGTTTGGCTCTTCTCGAAGACGATCGATCCCTTGGCCGCGAGCGGCATCATCCTCTCGAATGTCTGGAACCAAGTGGGGCTTATCGCCATCGATAACTTAGGCGAGGAATTTCTCGCCGCCGTCAAGGACGACGATGACATCGAAGTGAGAGAAGACGGCACCGTCATCATCCTTTGATTTCCGCATTAACCCCGCAAATCCCCCTTCTTTGCCTTCCGAAACCCGCAAATCCCCCTTTCTTTGGGACGGAAGGCTTTTTGTTCGCCTCTTGTTATATGCCAATTTCATATGAAATTTTTACATCTTGCGCCTGAATGTCGATATAGTCTTAATGAGCGTTCTTTCTTGCCTTAGAATAGGAGGGAGGTAATCCATTATGAAGATGTCCTTCCGCTGGTATGGGGAAAGCGATCCGATATCGCTATCCTATATTCGCCAGATCCCCAATCTATCGACGATCGTTTCCGCCGTTTATGACGTCAAACCGGGGGAACTTTGGCCTCTTGAATCCCTGAAGCGGCTTCATGACGATTGCTTGAAAGAAGGGCTATCATTCGAAGTGGTCGAATCGATCCCCGTGCCTGAGGATATCAAACTCGGCAAGCCCAATCGTGATGCCTTGATTGCTAATTACGCGGAGAATATCCGACGCGTGGGAGAAGTCGGCGTCAAATGCGTTTGCTACAATTTCATGCCCGTTTTCGATTGGATCAGGACAAATCTTTCCTATCAGAATCTCGACGGATCGCTTTCCTTATCGTATGACGCCGCCGATTTTAAAAAGCTAAATCCCCAGAACCTCCATTTGCCCGGCTGGGACGAATCGTATGGCAAAGAGGAACTTCGGTCATTGCTAAACGAATACGCCGCGATGAGCCACGAAAAGCTCCGTGAGAACCTCCTTTATTTCTTGCGCGGCGTCTTGCCCGCTTGCTTAGAAGCGGACGTTTCTTTGGCTTTGCATCCCGACGATCCGCCATGGGACGTCTTCGGCTTGCCGCGCATCGCCTCCACAAAAGAGGATTTCGACTGGATTTTTGCCAACGCTCCATCCCCCTATAACGGGATGACCTTTTGCCTAGGTTCCTTAGCCGAATCGCCAAAAAATGACGTTTATGCGATGCTTGATAAATACGCCAAGGAAAAACGCATCAAATTCGCCCATCTGCGGAATGTCAAAATAGATGACGAAAAAGGCTCCTTCCATGAATCGGGCCATCTTTCCAATGATGGGAGCGTCGATATGGCGAAGGTCGTGCGCATCCTCGTCGAGCATGACTTCGATGGTTATATCCGCCCCGACCACGGCCGTAAGATCTGGGGCGAGAAAGGGAATCCGGGATACGGCCTTTATGACCGGGCGTTAGGAATCGCTTATATCAACGGCCTATGGGAAATGGCCAAGAAGGAGAAATGAAAATGAAGAAGGAATTACTTTTGCGAGTGGACTTATCCAAGGAAGTGGCGGTGGTGACGGGAGCGGCCGGCGTTCTTTGCTCTTGCTTATCAAAAGCCCTCGCCCAAGCGGGCGCCAAAGTCGCTTTGCTTGATTTAAACGGCGAAAAAGCGGAGGAGGTGGC
>CAVKTU010000070.1:0-6837 GCA_963659395.1 Holdemanella sp.
CTTTAATCGTCTTAGAAAACGCAATATCCCTGCAATTTAAGCCTATATCGATTGAATAATCATCATTATTGACCACCCAGCTTTCGGAGGTCACACCAAAATGGGAGAAAGCGGAAAAATCAAATTCAAAGGTAATTGTTTTGCTTTTGCCTGCCCCTAAATAAACTTTTTGGAACGCTCTTAATTCTCGCAAGGGGTGAATCGTCTTTTTGCTATGCGCGCCGATATAGCATTGCACGACCGTGGCGCCCGCTAATTTGCCATCATTACGCACTTTGATGGTTGCCTTGACCTTTTGACCATCGCGAAGGCTTTCGCGCGATATCTTGCCGTCGAGCAAGGAAAATTCGCTATAGCTAAGGCCATATCCAAAGGGGAAGAGAACCTCCTTCTTGGCGCTTAAATAATAACGGTAACCGACAAAGACGCTTTCTTTGTATAAGGAAACGTCGTTGTCGCCAGGATAGAACAAGGAAGAAGGGCAGTCGATATAGCGAATCGGCCAGCTTTCCGCTAAATGGCCACTTGGGTTATGCTCGCCCAATATAAGCTTTAACAAAGCTTCGCCACCCGCCTCGCCACTTAGATAATCGAGCAAAATGGCCCGGCATTTAGAGGCGAAGGGTAATTCCATCGGAGCACCCGAAGAAAGGATCAAAACGATATTCGGATTTTGAGCATATATCGCCTCAAATAGCCGTATTTGACTGTCACTTAAATGCATGTCGTGGCGATCGTAGCATTCCGTATCATCGCTATAAGAGCTTCCTAAAAAGAGCAAAACCAATTTGGAAGAGGACGCAAGATCAATAGCATCGATCCGTAAGGATTCTTCGTTCTCTTGCCCGAATGGGTCATATCCTTTAGCGAATGGCAAGTCGCTACCAAAACGCTCCGAGGTCTCATCGTAGAAATTGCTGACTCGTTCGGATCTGACTTTGGCGCTTCCAAGTCCTCGGTAATGCGGCTCTTTGGCATAGGCGCCGATCACACAGACGTCCTTAAGCTTCTTCAAAGGCAAAACGCCGTCGTTCTTAGCTAGAACGACACTTTCTAAGGCTGCTTCCAAAGCCACTTCATGAGCGTCGATATTGCTCTGTCCCACTAATTCGTCACGGAGCAAAGAATCCTCCTCAACGCGTTTCGATAAAGCAGCCACCCTCTTGACTTCCGCTTCAAAACGACCTTTATCGATTTGTCCTTCTTTCACGGCTTTGCTAATTAGCAAATGCCTCTTCTTATCGAAGCTTGGCATTTCCAAATCTAAGCCTCTAGCATGCGCCAAGACAGGGTCAAGAACGGCACCCCAATCGCTTATAACAACTCCATCATAGCCCCATTCCTGACGGAGCAATTTATCTAACAGCCATTCATTTTGAGAAGCATAGACACCGTTAATGCGGTTGTATGAACACATGACGGTCCAAGGATGGCTTTTCTTAATCGCGATTTCGAAACCCTTTAAATAAATCTCCCGCAAGGCTCTCATATCCACTTCGCTGGAAATGCTTAAGCGATGATATTCGCAATTGTTGACGGCGAAGTGCTTTAAGGAAACGCCGACGCCATTAGCTTGGGCGCCATTAATGAACGAAGCGGCCAATTCCCCAGCCAACAACGGATCCTCCGAATAATATTCGAAATTACGGCCGCACAAAGGATTTCTTTTGATGTTGATGCCAGGGGCCAAGACGATGTTCGTTCCCTTTAAGATGGCCTCATAGGCAAAAGCCTTGCCAACCTTTTCCATCAATGGCGGATTCCACGAACAAGCCAATAAAGAGGGCGCGGGGAAACAAGTGGCCGGCAAGAAATCTTCGCCAGTGACATTGTCGACTTTGTTAAAGGGAACCCTTAGACCAGAAGGGCCATCATTCATCGTGACTTTCTTCAAACCAATTTCCGGAAGCTCATAAGTGCTCCAAGCCCCGTTTCCGGATAGCAGCAACGCTTTTCTTTTGATAGGAAGCTCTTCTAAAGATGGACGTTTTTTCTTTTTCATATCTATTTCCCTTCCAAATCGGACGGCGATTCGCATGGATTTTCGCTTTTTTCGTTTTCGTTATCCGCCAGTTTTTCTTCTTCATCATCCAGCAAATAAGGATGAGTGTGAAACCAATGATAAATACCTTCAAATAAATAAACGGCGGTTAAATATAGAAAGACACCGCCCATCACATAACGGATCAAAGAATAGTCGTTATTGATGATCGAATATAGGTCATAGACGATCAAGAAAGTTGCTGAGGGAAGAGGCAAGATCTTATCAATCAAAGAATTCTTCTTGCGCCGCTTAGGCGAGCAAAGCAGCCAAATGAAATCAGCGTATAGAATGAAGCCTCCAAAAAGCGTCACCCAAACGAAAGCCACCTTCTTCCAATCCCAGATGTTGATGACTTCGGCCAATATCAAAGAGCCGAGTGTCCCAAAAACGATCGCGAAGATAAGAAGTTCGCCGGAATAAATGAGTTTGGCTTTAGTAAGTTCGTCGATTTTCTTTTTTTCCATGACGCAAGTTTAGCCTTCCTTAATGAAAGTGTCCATTTCAAAAGGAAACGCTTTGGGTGAGAAGATTCGCGTTATTGCGACTGCTAAGCGTCGAATAATCCGAAGAATCGATTGTTTTCTTCTCTCGAAGGAAATCGGCGGTGATGTCTCGGTAATTATAAATATCGACCCCTTCTTTAGCGAGATTCCCGACAATCTCGAAATCATGGCTGAAATAATCGAAATTCCGCTGGCTATTTTGATGCAAGATAACGTAATCGATGATGGCGATGCGATATGTGTCCGAAGCGGAGAAAGCCCCTGTCCGTAATCGATAAATGGCGTTATATTTCGCCTCTAACAGCAAGTCCTCACCTTTGACGTCGACGATATAAACGACGTTGTCGAAAGGTAATGATTGATACAAAGACGAATATGTCAGGGTACCGCTTCGAATACCCGAACGCGCTTTATTTGTCATCGCCAAGTCGATGTTATAGCCTTCTTCGCTGGCTTCTTCCGCTAAAGCGTGGGCCACCAAGCGGTCAACCCCTCCCGAATTAGAGAGATAACCCGAAACGGTGGCCACCGTCTCCTTGGCCGCTTTTTCGATCGGTTCGCTATATTCCTTCACTAAGGCCGCCATCGTGGCGTCTTCCTCATAATCATATGAATCGAAAACAACATTGCTCGCGCTTCTAGAGGCGATACTGCCGCCAGAATAAACCATATCGATCGTCGACACATAATTGCCATATGATCCGCCTTGGATATAAGGGACACCGCCGAATTCACCAGTTTCTGCTTGATGTGTGTGAGCGCAGAAAACAGCATCGACGTTGGAATAGATAGCGGAGCCACTAACGCTTTCTTGCCCTGCGTGGGCGCTTAGCACCACGATGTCGCAGCCTTTCTCTTCCTTTAATTCTTGACTTAGGGAAGGCACGATCGTGGCAGGATCCTGGAAACCGATCGTGTCGACATAGGTGCTGGTAATGGAAGTGATTTGATCCTGACCGATAAGGCCGATGATTCCAACCCGCAATCCATTGTCTAAATCTTTAATAACATAAGGCTCCACCAATTCATCGGCGAAGGTGCCATATTGACGGGTGTTTTTGTCCCAATGATAGATGTTGGCCCCTAAGAAAGGCGTTTTCGTGTAGGTGCGGTTCTTCTTGATGTAATCTAACCCCCAATCGAATTCGTGATTGCCCAAAGTGAAGCAATCGAAGCCAATTTGATCGTACGATAACGTTAGCAACTTGCCGCGGTTAGTATTGCTTTCCATGCTCCCTTGCCACATGTCACCAGAATTGATGAAGACCGCGTTGCCATCGTCCTTCTTTTTCATGTAAGTAACAAGCGAGGCGATTTTAGGCACGCTGCCATGAAAATCGTTGATGGCGTAGAAATTGACGTTCTTCTCGCTGTCATCGACATAAAGAAGATCGTCGGAATCGCTTATTTGGATGGCAAAGCCATCGTCTAAAGCAACGAGATTGCCTTCCGCTTTAAAATGGAAATCTCCTTGACCTAGAACAATCTTATCGGCAATCTCTTCGGTCTTCTCTTTGCTTCCGCCCGCGATGATAAGCGGATAAAAGGAATCGCCAACATTATCCCAAGTATCATAAATGAGTTCATCACCGTCACTAACGACGCTCGTCAAAGAAATCTTCGCAAGGCCTTTGACGTTAAACTTAAGCGCTTTGACGTAACGTCCATTTTGATAGATATCAAGGCTTTCGTCGTTGGTTAATAGATCAAGGGACGTCACCTCGCCATATGGGTTAGGGCCATCAGTGACGATGCTTGGATTATCTAACCAATAATCGGAACCGTTAACGGACAAAGCCCCCGCCAAGGAGAGATAATCGCCGACGTTGATAGAAGGATCGCCATTATATCCTTCGACTCGCAAGCATGTTCTTTCGCGTGTCGTCGCATCCAAGCGTTCCACGAAAAAAGTGGTCGTTTCGTTATGGTTTTTGCGAATTTTAGTGACCGTTCCAGTGGTTTTTCGTATAGTTGGCGTCTTTTCTTCTAAGCCCGAAGAAACAAATTCCCTTAGTTCTATTTCCTCAAGGCCAAGAGAGCAAGGATCGCGGTCCTCACCATGAATAAGCCAAGAGCCGGAAAAAGAAAGAGCCAAGCTTGTCACGCTTCCGCAAACAAGGAACGTTCCAGCGAGAACGACGACTTTCCGATTGTTTTTTCTCATGTTTCTAGCCTCGAAGAAAACTATAAACGAAAACAGGCAAAAAGCACCATAAAGAGAGAAGGACAAGAGAATCTTTACACTATTTGAGGCGGAAACGGGCGATACGGGCTCCCATGCTGGAGCCATAACCATAAGGATAGACGGTAAAGGTCTGGCCGTCCTCCAATTGGAATTTCTCATTATGACGATCGACCATCCGTCCCGAAACGATTTTTTTGTCGGTCAATAAATGCACCTTCTTGTCGCCCAAAATGCGCTGGACATTGACGTCGGCGGCCATCGGCACGTCTTTGACGACGGCGTAATAATAGCCGTCTTTCTCAAAGATCGGCGCCCCCTCGGCTTGTAAGGAACTAGGCTCGGCATCCAAGATGATATATCGGTTCTTTTTTAGCCATGTGCCAATCATCTTCATGATCTCTTTCTCTAGCAAAGGCACGCTGCCATCGCCTTTAGGACCGACATTAAGCAGCAAATTGCAACCCGCGGCCCTTGTGTCGATCAATTCGTTAAGCAAATAGGAATAGGATTTAAAGCAATAATCGTCTTTCGTATATCCCCAATGATCGTATATGGAATCGCAGACCTCTCCCGCCAAAGGACGGGCGGAATCCGATGAAATAGGGAACGCCTTTCCTCTTTCGAAGGTGACGCAGTCGATTTCTTCAGCGCCTTTTTGACCACAATAAGCAAGGCCGGTGTTGTTGGTGATGATAGCCCGTGGCTGAAGCTTATGGATCATCCGATAGATATCCGTAGGGAAGCTCACCCCTTCAGGAAGCCCCCAAGTGCCATCGAACCAAAAACCGCCGACAGGTCCATAATTGGTGCAAAGGATTTCAATCGATTTGCGAAGATATTCAAAATAGGCTTCGAAATTCCCCTCTTGGTAATCCTTATGCCACCAATCGATGACGGTATGATAGAAAACGGGCAAGAGGTTATATTCGTGACATGCCTCAACGAATTCCTTGATGAGGTCACGCCCCGAAGGCGAATGGGGAGCATCATAGGTATTCAATCCTTTGGTATCGTATAAAGAGAAGCCTTCATGGTGGCGCGTCGTCAAAGCGACGTAACGGCAGCCGCCCTCCTTAGCGAGGCGGCATAAATCCTTAGCCCAAGAAGCCTTCACTTTGAAACGAGGGAAAGTTGAGGCGATATAGTCGTCCATGGTGATTTTCTTTTTGATCCGCCCTCCGTTATAGGCGCATTCGAAATACCATTCCCCTGCCCCGAGAACGCTATAAAGGCCGAAATGGACGAACATCCCATAACCGAGCTTACGAAAATCCCTAACATACGAATAATCCATGCAAAACCCCTTTCTTTTTATAAATTTTGCTTTTTATGAAAGAACGATCAAAGCCGCCTCGCCGGCGTCTAAGGTCAAAGGAACGTAATTCCCGACGACATCCGCTGAAACGCCACGCTGAATGACTTCATAACGATAATTATTATCGAAATTAAGTTCAACGTTGGCCTTATCCTTGCGCGAATAATTGACGCAATATAAAGCGGTTCCGCCTTGATAATCAAAACAGCCGACGAAACAATCGTCACCCGCGATGGAAGAAAGCTCGCGCCAGGAATCACCATTGATCAAAGCGTCTCCTAACGAAGCGTCCGTCACCATATATTTGGTTGCGGTATCGCCATGCACCAAAATGCCGTCGTTCGCCGACTTCATAAGGACGTGGTCGATGGCTTTGATTTGGGTGTTGGCCCGTTTGGCGTAATAGTACCATCTCGTCAGGTTGCCATCGGCCCCGATAAGGCCGTTACGGTTATTGAAATCATAGGTCCCGCCTTTTTGGTAGGCAAAATATAACGGCTGGATCAAAGGGAAATATTGGATCGCCTTAGCGCCGAAAGCCAAGGACGTGTTGACGTCGAAAAGGAGCTCCGCTTCGTTAGGATAAGGCGAAACCGATTCAATCCATTCGGCGTTATCGTTCCATTGCCCCCCTGCCTGAAGCATCCGCCACGATGCAACGCCATATTGCTTGGCGTAGCGGCGATAGGTAGCTAATTCGTTAAAGAGCATGCTCGTCAATTGGCTTTCGTTAGTTTGGCTGCTGGTATAGGGATATTGGGTGACCGAAAGCATTTTGACGTGCTTATTC
>CAVKTU010000071.1:0-568 GCA_963659395.1 Holdemanella sp.
ATTTGAAGCGGCTAAATAATTCGCCTCCATAACCATTTATGGACCCAGGCAAGTGGGCAAATCAACGCTTGTTAGAAATGTTTTCCCTATTTTAATTTCGTCACTTTGGATGATATCGAGGTGAGGGGGTACGCTTTAACGGACCCCAAAGGCTTCTTAAAATATTATGGTACCCCTTTAATTATCGACGAAATTCAAAAAGAGCCCGCTCTTTTGGAATATATCAAAATAGAGATAGACGGAATGAAGACGAAATGCCTACGAGAAGGCAAGCCGCTTTCTTCTTTTATACATCTTATCTGGTTCGAATCAGTTTGAACATCAACAAGCCATATCCGATTCCATCGCTTGTCGCACTTGCGTTTTTACCTTATCTTCCCTGTCTTATGACGAAATCAAGGAAAGGGCAGCGCATTCTTCTTTTGATCCCGAGGTTAACGCTTTAAGAAGGAAAGAACCGCTCTTAAAGGGAGAATTCCGCTCAAGAAAAGAAATTTTCGAAGATATTTTGTTAGGAGGCATGCCCGAATACGTGATTTCTAAATTGGATAGGGAGATGTTCTTCCGC
>CAVKTU010000071.1:578-6739 GCA_963659395.1 Holdemanella sp.
CGCTCATACGTGGCGACATATCTTTAATCGTTAGTGATTTAAGCGAATTTAGCTGTTGTTTGGTCAACATCAGTCATATGAAACAAGACTTGAACCGATCGATGTGGCTTAGTAAAAGTTGACGATATATTCAAAAAGTTGACGATATATTTCAAAAGTTGGCGAAATAAGTTATAATGATTGAGCAAGGAGGAATCATTGTGGATATTTTTGATTTATTGAGGCAGGAAGAAGGACTGCATTTGGAATTCAAAGCCTCTAAAGGAAACTTGTCTGATTCTTTGTTTGAAACTTATTCCGCGTTCGCTAATACCGATGGTGGCGATATATATTTAGGCATCAGCGATGATGTGCCGCATAAAATCGTCGGCGTTGACAATCCGAAGCAACAAATTGCAAATCTCATCAAAGCCGTCCAAAACAAAAGCAAATGCAGTTGCAATTTAATTAATGACCAAGATATCGAATTGTTCAAGATGGAGGAGGGCGATGTGATTAGAATCCATGTGAAAAAAGCCCCTTTGGCAGAAAGACCCGTTTATATCAACGGCATTTTGGATCAGTCGTTTATTAGGCTCGGCGAAGCCGATCAAAAAATGAATAGGAATCAGATCCTTTCCTTTTTAGAAGATAGAGAACGTACTCATATCGACGGCAAAATCAATTCGCTTGATTTAGGAATCGAAAGATTGGATAAGGATGCTTTGAATGATTTTCGCCTGCTTTTGGCCAAGAACCGACCTGGCAGTCCTCTTTTGGGATTAGACGATGACCAATTGCTCGAACGGATCGGCGCTATCGCTTATGGCGGAGACAAGAAACGGGGATTAACGAACGGGGCCATCGCCTTCTTTGGCCAATATGCCGATATTGTGCGGCTCTTCCCGTTATTTCATTTAGATTATCAAAGATACGCAAGCGGCAAGGAACGTTGGGAAGAAAGAATCGCAAGCGATGACTTTTCCTTTAATGGCAACATGTTCACTTTTTATATGAAAGTCATGGATTCCTTAAAAGACAGGCTGCCTAACGCTTTTCAAAGGAATCAGGATGCCATCAATGATGACGGCAGTTCCGTTTATGACGCGGTTTCTGAGGCGATAATCAATTCTTTGACGAATATGTCCTTGCTTATGGACGGCGGCCTTCTTGTTCAAGCCTATCCAGACCGAATCAGTTTTCGAAATAGCGGCGATATGCTCGTCGATAAAGAACAAGCCTTGAGAGGCGGCGTTTCCATCGTCAGGAATTCCACGATTATGACTTTCTTTCGCGTTCTCAATTTGGCTGAACGCTCGGGCTTTGGCATTCCTACCATCGCTTCCGTTATGGCGAAAAACAAATATCCGCAGCCCATTTTGGAAATCTCTCCTGATGGCCGTTTCACGAAATTGACTTTGTTGTTTACGCCTACTGTATCTAAGAATTCGGCTTCTAATAGAAAGAACAAGATCCTTTCTTGCCTGGTTTTGCACCCTGAGGGTATCAGCGTGCCGAATATCGCTATCGAAATCCATGAATCGCTTAGCTCTGTTAAAAAAGACGTGAATGAATTGATGCTTCTTCGTTACGTTAGCGATAATGGCAAATCCAGGAAAGGGCGGCTCATTTATTTGGCTGACCAGGTTGGATAAATACCAATTTTTATTTCTCAAATAATCGATTGGTTTGGCTGATTTAATTGAAAATCCCTGTAGAAACCCATCGCTTTCTGGGTATTTTGTGTTTTTAGATTTTATAGCATGACGGCCTAAAATCAAAAATGATCTATAAAAGCGACTTCTTTTGCTAAATCGCATAAAGCTAGCAGATATCAAACTGCCCTGATATCCTAGACACGATAATGACAAAGCAATCTTTATCTTTCTAATAAAATGCTAAAATATTGGTATTATTTGATTATAATGCTAAAAAAGGATAAGATATTAGCAGTTATGAATAATGTAATTAAGAATAAATTTGACATAAGCACATTCGTCTATGTGAGAACCGAGCAAGCAATCCTCAAAGATCTTGTTATGAGGGTCAAAGCCAGGAGAAAAGAGTTAAAAATATCCCAAAAAGATTTGGCTTCGCAAACTGGCATAAGCTACGGTTCGATTAAAAGATTTGAACAAACGGGAGAGATATCCTTCGTCTCATTGCTTAGAATCGCAAGGGTCTTGAATTCTCTCGATGAATTCGATGAGTTATTTAAGCATAAACAAATTCTAAATTTGAAAGATTACAAAATATGATCGTAGACGCTAAGAAGGTTAATGTTAAATATGATGACAGGATTGTTGGCTATCTCGTCGAAATCGAGGAGGGAAGGATTGCCTTTCAATATGATGAGGGGTGGTTAGAAACGGGATTTTCCATTTCTCCCATTTCGTTGCCTTTGTCCAACAAAGTATATATTTCTAGCAAAACTACCTTTGATGGGTTATATGGAGTTTTCGCTGATTCTCTTCCGGATGGGTGGGGCGAACTCTTATTTAGAAGAATGTTATATAAGAAAGGTGTTGATCCAGATAAAGTCGGCCCTTTGACTAAGCTGACTTTGATTTCGAAGAACGGCTTAGGGGGATTGGAATATGAGCCGTCTAGTCCGTTCGAAACCAAGGATTTGGGCTATTCCTTGGACGAACTATCTTCCGAAGCGCAAAAAATATTAGAAAACGAAAATGATGGAACCAACCTCGATAAAGTTTACCGATATGGAGGCTCGAGCGGTGGCGCTAGGCCCAAGGCGCATATTTATGTCGATGGCGAAGAGTGGATCGTTAAGTTTCTATGCAAAATGGACCCTAAGGATACCGGTAAAAAAGAATTCGAGGCCAACGCTTTGGCTAAATTGTGTGGCTTAAACGTCAACGAATTCAAAATGTTTGATTCTGATATTTGCTCTGGGTATTTCGGGGCCAAAAGGTTTGATAGGCATAACGGGAAAAGAATTCATATGATTTCCCTGGCGGCTTTGCTGGAAACAACGCATAGAATTCCCAATTTGGATTATTATCACCTTTTCCAAATAACGAGCCTAATCTGCAAAGATAACAAAGCCATGTACGAGGTCTTTAGGCGTATGTGCTTCAACGTTTTTTATAAGAACAAGGACGATCATGGCAAGAATTTTTCTTTTCTCTATGATGAGGCACTCCAGGCTTACGTCCTTTCGCCGGCTTACGATTTAACTTCGACGCCAAATAAAATCGAGCATGAGATGACGGTCATGGGGAAGGGCGATCCCGACGATAAAGATTTGTTGCATCTAGCAAAACAATTTGGGCTTTCAACATCCGTGTGTTTAAAAATCATTGGAGATATGAAGAAAATCTTAAATATTTGCTAACGGCACGCCAAATTGTCAATGAAGAAAAGGGTGTTTTGCGGTTACGTTGCTATATCGCAAAGCGGTGCTTAATTCTTCAGGCACGCCAACGGCACGACGTAAACGCCGTCTTCCCTTCTTTTTGCGACCTTGTTTTTCGTGACAACCATCAAGAAAGCGAGAGACCCTGTTTTCTCCGTATCGATGTCTTTGGCGATTTTCTTTAGGCTATCGCACGCCAAATCGATATCCTCTTCGTCTCCAAGTTTGATTTCAATTAAGCCAAAAGAGCCGTCGGAAAATTGAATGACGGCATCGGACTCCCTGTTTTGGGCGTCCCTGTATTTATATAGTTTAGCATTATTCGCTTCCGCATAGATGCGAAGGTCATGAATTGCAAGCGATTCGAAGAAAAAGCCAAAGGTTTTCATGTCCTTGAATAATCCATCAGGGGTCAGATTTAAGGCTGCGGCTCCGATGGATGGATCTGCAAAATGTCTGGTATTCTTGCATCTTATCGCGGTTTTGCTCCGGAGATTAGGATTCCACGCTTCAACCTCGTCTATGACGTATAGTGCCTGCAACACCGAGAGATATTTTGCGAAGACGTCCTTGTTGAATGTTTCTTCGTTACCGATGCAATCCGCTCTCATGGTTTCGTCGCTTGCCATGAGGGAAATGTTTCTCGCGTAGGAACGAACGACTTTCCTCGCTTTTAGCTCATCCCTTCGCAAGGGGATGCTTTTTAAAGAAAACATATCTTCGGTTACGAGGACCTCGTGGTAATCTCTGGCTTGTTGCAAGGCCGTTTCTTTGTCTTGACCGATTGCTAAGGGCCATCCGCCTCTGCAGATGTAATAGGCGTAGTCCTCGATTCCTTTGTCAGTTGCGTTTGCTACGAAAATACCATTTTTGAGATCTTTCAAAGAAACCGAGCCATTGCTTTCCCCAGTTTCATATAATGTGAGAGTGCTCATTCTCTTTTTCGCGAAGCGACCGTTTCCGGTGTGGACAAGACCTTCTGCTTTCTTGTCTTCATTTTCCTTGTCCGTGACGCTGCCGGTTAATATGAACTGTCCGAATTTGTTAGCTTTGTCCACCTCGTATTTAATTTGATCCCAGATGAATGAAACGTGCTGCCATTCATCGATTAAAAGAGGTTTAGAATCTACATTTAAAAATCTGGAAGGGGAGATTTTGGCAAGGTCTATCAAGTCTTGCCTGCCTTCTAAAGGCATGAGGTCAATGATGGATTTTGCATGACGTTTGCACGTTGTGGTTTTGCCACACCATTTTGGGCCAACTACAAGCACAGCCCCCTTTGTTCTCAAAGAAAAATCCAATATTTGATCAAATAGCCTTGGAATGTAATTGTTATCCATAATTGTCTCTCCATCGCTTGTATTTTAATCTTAAAAAGCTTAAATAGGAATAAAAATGAAAAATAAATAGGAAGTTTGTTGAACTTACCTTCTTCGTGGTTAGAGTCAACGACCTTTTTGATGAAGCAATGGGGCGTCTGGATTAGAAATCAAAAAGATTCATCTACCTTAGAAAAGGTAAAAATCTTCTTGCCTTTATCGTGTCCATCACGCAATAGCGGTTTGCCAGATATTGGTGCCAATAAAAAGGAACGGCATTTATCGGCCTTTGAAATTTCGTGGTGCGGGTGACTGAGGAATGTATATGGATGGTTCATAATGTCTGTTCTTTATTCGTCCGCAGATTCAACACTTAAAAACTCGCCGAAATTATTTTGCCAAGTTATAAGAAAAGAAGAATCTCTATTCCCCGAGGATGTGGAAACCCTTCTCGGTAGAGAAAGAATTCGAATATAGTCTGGAGAAGGCTGATAAAAGGCATGCGAGACTCAAAATAAAGGCCCACTGGTTCATCAAATGCTCTTCATCTATTTCAAGGACAATTTCAAATACTTCACCAGGATAACTATTTGGATCTAGAAAAGAGAGATGAGATCAACCTCTGCATCGAATGCAGGAAGGACTCTTATTTCAATGGCGTCTGATTTGACCGTTATAAAGCGTTCTACCAAAAAAAGCGCAGACCATGCGCTTTTTTGATGCCTGCTTCATCCTTTAGTTGGGCTGCGGAAGATAAAAACGGCTTTTTCTTCAGGATGAAACGGATCAAAGGGAAATTCGAATCATCGCGAAATCAACGATCTTCAATTCGATCTTCCCTTCGCGCACCTCGATTTTCTCTCCGGTGGTGAGATTCCAGACTTCCGCATTTCCTAGGTCATGCATTTCAATCGTTCTTTCGATTTTTTCGAAGGATGGGTCGACGTTGACGAAATTAATGTAGACATACTCCTTGCTTTCGAAGATGACGCTTTCAACGAACTTGCTGGCTTTGATGTGGTATTTTGGGGTTAGGCAGCTGAGGACGATGTTCTTGAAAAAGTCTTTGAAATTGGATCGCTCGTCGTTTTCAAGGAGCGCTGATGTCCAAATTACTTTTCCTTTGCCGTAATTCGTGGTGACGATGGAAGGGATATCCGTGACTATGCCGGGCGGGTTGGAATGGATGGATGCGAATCTTCTGTTGTCGTCTGGGTCGGTGTAAGGCAAGACGATTTTTCCTTTTACCTCTCCTTTAAGATGATACATCGGAAGCTTGTAGGTGATGGGCAAGGGGTATTTGTCGTTGAACTCTTTCGCGAGCCCTTGGTAATCCGAGCAAGGGGAAAGATAAGCCTGCACCTCGGCGTAGCCTTTCTCGATGTGGGGGAATTCACTTTCCTCAAAGGTATAGCCCAAAAACGTCGCGTCGAAGAATTCCTTCATCAGCCGAGCGTCGCTTTTCCCGGAAAGGTATAGTATCCCTC
>CAVKTU010000072.1:0-6603 GCA_963659395.1 Holdemanella sp.
ACGGTATCCGCACGCCCTGGCGGCCTCTAGGACCGTCAAGGACGAATCCACTTCGTAGCTTTTGCCTTCGATTTTTATTTTCACGGTTGCCATCTTGTTTCTCCTTAAATCTTCTCGATGGCGTGGAAGAAGCATCCAGCCATACACGCCCCACACTTAATGCATTTCGTTTCGTCGATGACGTAAGGCGTCTTGCCAGGGACGCCAGAAATGCATCCCACCGGGCAATTCCGTGCGCATTTGGAGCACTTTTTGCATTTTTCGGGAATAATCCGATAACGGATAAGGCGCTTGCAAACATGGGCGGGGCAGCTCTTATCCTCGACATGGGCCCGATATTCCTCGGGGAATTTCTTCATCGTCGAAAGAATGGGGTTGGCGGCCGTTTGGCCTAACGCGCACAAACTGCCGTTCTTGATGACTTCCGCCAAGGATTTCATGTCCTCTAACGTCTGCGGCGTGCCTTTGCCTTGCGTGATGCTCGAAAGCATTTCGTATAAGCGTTTGGTGCCGATACGGCAAGGCGTGCATTTGCCGCAGCTTTCGCTGCAAATGAAGTCCATATAGAATTGGGCGACGTCAACCATGCAATTGTCTTCGTCCATCACGATAGCGCCGCCCGATCCCATCATCGAGCCGCGTTCGGTTAACGTCTCATAATCGATCGGCGTATCCAAATCTTCTTCCGTTAAACATCCGCCGCTAGGGCCGCCCGTCTGGATGGCCTTGAATTTCTTATCGTGGGGGATGCCGCCGCCGATATCGTAAATCAAAGTGCGCAAAGTCGTTCCCATCGGAACTTCGACTAAGCCAACGTTATTGATTTTGCCGCCTAAGGCAAAGACTTTGGTGCCTTTGCTACCAGCCGTGCCAACTTCGGCGTATTTCTTCGCGCCCACACGGATGATGTAAGGGACCTGCGCCAGGGTTTCGACGTTGTTGACGCAAGTAGGCTTGCCATATAAACCGCTGACGGCGGGGAAAGGCGGACGAGGACGGGGCATGCCGCGCTTACCTTCGATAGAAGCAAGCAAGGCGGTCTCTTCGCCGCAAACAAAGGCGCCAGCCCCTTCGCGAAGATGAACTTTGAATGAGAAATCGGTACCTAAGATATGCTCGCCCAATAGCCCCACTTCTTCCATTTCGGCAATCGCTTTCTTCAAGCGGCCAACGGCCACGGGATATTCAGCACGAACATAGAAATAGCCTTCATTCGCCCCAAAGGCGTAGCCGGCAATCATCATGCCTTCGATGACCTCAAAGGGGTTTCCTTCCAAAATCGAGCGATCCATAAAGGCGCCAGGATCGCCTTCATCGCCATTGCAAACAATATATTTCGTCGGCGAGGATACGGCGGCGGCGAATTGCCACTTCCTTCCCGTGGGAAAGCCCGCTCCACCGCGACCGCGGAGTCCGCTTTGGAGGATTTCATCGATGACGTCTTGCGGTTTCATTTCCGTCAAGACCTTCGCTAAAGCCTTAAAGCCATCATAGCCAAAGGCCTCATCGATGTTCTCGGGATCGATGATGCTGCAACCATGCAAAGAGATGCGAAGTTGCTTCTTGTAGAAATTGATATCCTCTTGACGGGCGACTTTCTCGTGGGTAACAGGATCGACGTATAGCAAATCCTCGCAGATTCTGCCTCCGAGAATGTCCTCATCGAAAATCTTCTTGATATCGTCGATCTTAACCAAACGATACAAGGTTTCCTCTGGATAAATCTTAACGAACGGACCTTGGGAGCAAAAACCGAAGCAACCAACGTGATTGACGCTGACGGAATCCTCAAGGTGATGTTCTTCGATTTGCTGATTGATCGCTTTGACTAATTCGTCGCTGCCATTGGCTAAGCAACCCGTGCCGCCGCAGACGGCGATCACGCGTTTATCGCCGTAGCCGGAAAGCTTTTTTTGAAATTTGTCGCTGTCTTTCTCGATTCGAGATAATAACGACGCTACATCGGCAATCTTTTCCATAAATTAGAGAAGTCCCTCCTCATGACGATATCCGTTTAAAATGCCTTCGATTTGCTCAGGCTTGACTTGGCCATAGACTTTGCCGTTGATCGACATGGCAGGCGCTAAAGCGCACGCCCCGATGCAACGGAGCGCTTCGATCGTGAACAAGCCGTCTTCCGTCGTCTCTCCCGGTTTGATGTGGAGAAGCTCCTCTACCTTATCGAGAACGAGTTGGGCGTTTTTGACGTAACAGGCGGTGCCTAAGCAGACGCCAATCACGTATTTGCCTTTGGGATTCAACGAGAAGAAATTGTAGAACGTGACGACCCCATAGACTTCGCTAAAGGGGATGCCTAATTCTTTGGCCACGAGTTCTTGCACATCAAGAGGAATGTAGCCATATTTTTTCTGAATGGCTTCCAAAATGACCATCAAGGGGCTCGTCTCCCCTTTGTATTTGGCAATTAAGGAAATAATTTCGGCTTTCGCCTCGGGTTTAATGGGCATAAAGACCCTCCTACTGCATCAACGTGTGCATTGTAAACTTAATTTTTTTCGTTGAGAACAACCTATTTAGGTAATTCGGTAATCAGTTATTGATTGCCAAAGAAAAAAGCGACTAGCCATCTAGAGAAAGAGGTGGTTAGCCGCTGTTAACCGTTTTTTAGACGCCGGCGTTGGTTTTGTATTTGTTCTTGGCTATGCCAAGGGCATCGATAATCACGGCCGGCATCGTGAATTGCTCAGCCAAAGCCATCGCCCGCCCTTCGCTAAGCGGCTCGCTAAGCGATGGAGCAGGATAGGAACCGTTATTCGTTAAAGCGAGGTATATCTCGTTATTCATCACGGCATAATAGAATTTGCCGGAATTGCGTTTCTCAAGTTCTAAGAATTTCTCTTGTATCTGCGGAGTCAAAACATAAAAAACGAATTGCTGATCGCTAGAATAGACGGCGAATTTCTTATTGAATTCCAAGAATTCGGTCTCGACCTTCTCTAAGCCTTTGCCTTTAGGGGTACCTAAGAAACTCTTCTCCACCACCATCATCGTTTGCCCGAATTCCCTTTCGAAGGTGATATGGAACATCCTTCCTTTGGCATAGGAAACGTAATTGACTTGCACGTTGCCTTTGGAATCCCTTGTCTCCTCGCGACGTTGCAAATCAAAATCCGCCCTTTCGAAACTGATTTCGCCATAAGCGGCCGACATATAATTCGAAGCGTTATAGCGGTCAGGCGCAGCAAAGAAGCCAGGCTTTAGCAACATATTTAGTGGGAAACCCGAAGAAGCTTTTTTCTTAACGTTGGTATATAGCTCCCTATCGACGGCCGATTCGATGAGAGAAAGAACTTGCTTCTCGTATTTCTTTTTCTTCGCCACCGCCACGATGATGAGGATAAGGCCGATAAAGGCCACGATGATGAAAATGAAAAGCAAAATATAATAGAGATCGCCATCGCCAAAATTAAAAGCCGAGAAAAGCGCGATGCCTAATCCTATGCATAAAGCCGGCACGCCAATGGCTAAAAGAATGGCAAAGGTGCGTTTGGCCTCTTGGCGCAAGACCTCGCTCTTCTTGATGATGTTCTTGAAGATACTAGCGTCCATAATTCCCCTCCAAAATTAAAATAGGGCCGCAAATCGCGGCCCAATCAGACAAATTAGAAACTGATTTCGACGTCTTTCCGCTTGCTTTCCTCGGCTTCGAAGAAGTCGCGACGGGTTAACCGCAGATGGTTGGCCACGATACTCTTAGGGAAGACAACGATGTCTTGGTTATAAATCGAGACATTGCTGTTATAGACGCGGCGGGAAGCTTGAAGCTGTTCCTCAACTTCGGAAACTTGATTTTGAAGTTGGGTGAAGTTGGCGTTCGCTTTGATTTCCGGATATTTCTCCGCGACGATGTTGATGCTATCGAAGGCTTTAGTCATCGAAGTGGCGAATTCCGCCTTCTCCTTCATCGAAGCGTCAGAAGCGGGACGGCGCATCGCGATGACATTGGTCAAGGTTTCTTGCTCGTGTTTGGCGACGCCTTTGACGACAGCCACCGATTTGGTGAGCAAATCATAACGTTTCGTCAAAGCAACATCGATTCCCGAAGCGCTTTCGTCGCATTTGATGACTTCGCGCTTAAGGGCGTTGCCGGTGGCGATCCACCAGCCGATGATGGAGACGATCAAAATAACAACGGCGGCACCAACGACGATACCGACGATGGCTGCTGTTCCTAATCCATCCAAGATATTGATTTTCATGTTTTTGGCTCCTTTTCTAATATGATATTAAAAATAATCAATTAAAACCACAAAAAGGGCAAAAGGCCCCTCGTGAGGAGAAGCCTTGCCAATCTTTGTTTTAGTCGACCCAGCGGACGAGTTCCACTTCGGCGTTGTCGCCTTTGCGGGCCCCGAGTTTCAAGACGCTGGTGTAACCGCCTTGGCGGTCTTTGAATTTCGGACCGATTTCCTTGAACAATTTATCAAGGGCCTCGGTTCCGTTTTCATCGACGATGCCATGACGAACGACGCGAGCGGCTTGACGGCGGGAAGCCAAATCGCCAGCTTTGGCGTAAGTCACCATCTTGGCGGCGAGAGCGACGAGCTCTGGCGTGACGCCGGAGGTGACCTTCACTTGGCCATGGACGATGAGTTCGCTTACGACGTTGCGAAGCATGCTATAGTTCTTCGAAGCCGTGTAACCGGTTTTGAAGCGAACGCCAGCTTTGCCGTGGACGTTCTTTCTTCCTGTTGCTGCCATACTTTATTCTCCTACGTAATCGCGGAAATGAAGCCCGCAAGCCGCAAGCTTCTCTTTCACTTCTTTGAGCGATTTTTTGCCTAAGTTACGCACTTTCATCATCTCGTCTTCGCTCTTTTGGGTGAGCTCCATGACGGTGCTGATGCCCGCGCGCTTGAGGCAGTTGTTGCTACGGACGCTCAAATCGAGTTCTTCGATCATCATGTCCTGATATTTGTTGTCTTCCATCTTGAGATCGTCTTTGACGGTCTTGTAATTCTTGACAACGCTGTCGAGTTTGGTGAATTCGTTGAAATGCATGACCAATAATTCGCCGGCCATCGCCAAAGCCTCGTAAGGCTTGACGGAGCCGTTGGTCGTCACTTCGATTGTCAATTTATCGAATTTGGAATCGTGTTCGACGCGGGTCGGTTCGACGCTATAAGCGACTTTCGTTACTGGCGAGAAGTTGCTATCGGTCGGAATGACGCTCACGCTTTCGATTTTGCGTTCGACTTTGTTCCCTTCGCTCGTGATATAACCACGTCCCGTGCCGACGTAAATAGTCATTTGCAGATGGCCGTCTTTGTTAAGGTGGGCAATCTCCAAATCTTTGTTGACGACTTCCACGAGGGCGGGAGTTTCTAAGTCCCCGGCCTTCAAAACGCCAGGGCCTTGGAAATCGACGCTAAGGATTTTAACGTCGCCCACTGAGCTATCGACCTTGAGGACGAGGTCCTTGAGGTTAAGAATGATGGCGGTAACGTCTTCTTCAACGCCAGGGATGGCGCTGAATTCATGACGGACGCCTTCGATATGGACGGCGAAGACGCTAGCGCCGGGAAGGGCGCTTAGCAAAACGCGACGGAGGGCATTGCCAACGGTAAGCCCGAACCCACGCTCGAGTGGTTCCACCACAAAACGGGCATAATGCTCGCTTTCATCGTTGACGTCGATTTTGACTTCGAATGGTTGGAAAGGATTGGGAAGGCGGATCTCTTCCGCTTTGACTTCGTTATTAATTGCCATGTGTGATGATCCTCCTATGATCAATTAGAAACTAGCCTCTGGGGCGTTTCGGTGGGCGGCAGCCGTTATGGGGAATCGGCGTGGTGTCGGTGATCGATAGGACTTGAAGGCCGACGTTGGCGAGAGCGCGCACGGCGCTTTCACGGCCTGGGCCTGGGCCTTTGACATCGACATCGACTTGACGCAGCCCCTGATCATAGGCGGATTTGCCAGCCGCTTCGGAAGCGAGCTGAGCCGCGAATGGGGTAGATTTCTTGGCGCCTTTGTAACCGAGCGCACCGGCGCTGCTCCAGGCAATGACGTTGCCTTGCGGATCGGTGATGGTGACGATGGTGTTGTTGAAAGAACTATGAATGTGCGCGACGCCGCGGGTAAAGTTGCGCTTGATTTTCTTCTTGCGCGCGCTGGTCGCTTTTTTGCCTTTGCCGGCAGATTTTGTATCAGCCATTGTGAATTAGCCTCCTTTTCTCTAGCCTTTGGTGGCTTCTTTCTTGTTGGCGATGGTCTTACGCTTGCCTTTGCGGGTACGGGCATTGGTTTTGGTGCGTTGCCCGCGCACAGGTAAGCCTCTCTTGTGACGGATGCCGCGGTAGCAGCCAATTTCCGTTAGACGTTTGATGTTCATCGCGATTTCGCGGCGGAGATCGCCTTCCGTTTTGTGTTTGGCGACTTCGGTGCGCAAGGCCACGAGTTGTTCGTCGGTCAAATTCTTGACGCGGATGTCTTCATTGACACCGGCGGCTTTGCAAATCTTTTTCGCGGTTGTGTTGCCGATACCATAGATATAGGTAAGGGAAATCACAACGCGTTTTTCGGATGGGATGTCCACCCCTGCTAAACGTGCCATATTGGTTTGTTCTCCTTAAATTAACC
>CAVKTU010000073.1:0-6509 GCA_963659395.1 Holdemanella sp.
CGATATGGTCAAAACGACCGGGACGCATAAGGGCGGGGTCCAAAACGTCGCTTCTGTTGGTGGCGGCCATCACAAGGATGCCGCTGTTATAGTCGAAACCATCCATTTCAACGAGAAGTTGGTTAAGGGTTTGTTCGCGTTCATCGTTGCCGCCGCCAAGTCCCGCGCCACGTTGACGACCAACGGCATCGATTTCGTCGATAAAGATAATGCAGGGGGCGCTTTGTTTGGCTTTTTTGAACAAGTCGCGCACACGACCAGCGCCAACGCCAACGAACATCTCAACGAAATCCGAACCGGAAATACTAAAGAAAGGCACGCCCGCTTCGCCAGCCACCGCTTTCGCCAAAAGGGTTTTGCCCGTTCCTGGCGGGCCGATTAGCAAGACGCCTTTAGGCAAACGCGCGCCGAATTTGCTGTATTTTTTAGGTTCTTTGAGGTATTCGACCATTTCAACCATCTCAGCCTTTTCCTCATCGCATCCCGCCACATCGGCGAAGCGAATCTTGGAAGCGTCCTCGCGACGAGCCGGTGATTTGTTGAAATCCATCGCCTGACGATTGGCTCCGCCCATCGAACGGCCGATGAAAACGAACAAGAATCCGCCGACCACCACAAGCAGAACCATTTGAATGATCGTTGGTCCCCAGGTATCCCAGAAAGAGGCTTGATAAGGATCAAGGGCATTAATGGAGCTGGCACCGAATTTCTCTTTTAAAACAATTCCACCGATCTCTGCGTTATCCCATTCTTTAATTTTTTCCAAGAAAATCGAATCATATGAGGCGTGTGAATCGCTCCCGACATCGAATTTGCTGCTCCAATGGGCATTAGAAATGGTGACGGAGAAGGAGCCACGAACCCTATTGGGCTCGGTTTGACTGTAATAAGTGCCCGTAACGGAAACAACATCGCCGCCCTTGGGCTTATATTCGTAGCTTTTGATGTAATAGGCTTTGCTGTCGTTCTCGACTTTGGTTGTCCCATCGCTAATGTTATATCCCGTATAGGAATCTAGTTGCCCCTCCGTCCAAGTAACCGTTTGGCTAGAGAAGGCTCTGACCGCCCAAAACACGATACCAAAAACAATGATACCGATAAGAATATACGGCAACGTTTTGGATAACCAACCGCGGCGTTGTTTGTCTTCTTTCATAGGTTCCCTCCTTAGTGTCGATATATTTTATATATAGATGCGTTTTCACCAATTTGATGCGCGAGCGAAGAATAGCACCTAAAGCCATCTCACTCAAGAAAAATGATTTTTCGTTTTTTACTGGTTGCTTTCCGTATGAATGACCAGTTTAGATGTGTGATGTTCCTTGAAAGATTTATCGTATCTAGGAACGTAAATTATTTTGCCGTCTTTGTTTAAGAAAACCGGCCAGATTTCTAACATATCGTTCGTTATACCGGCCGCGATGAGCAATGGCTTAACAGGCACAAGATGGCCGCCAAAGACATAAGTGTCTTGCGGAAGAACGCTACGAACGGTTAAGGGATAGTCGGAAGCGTGTATGTTACGATCCTCCGCTCCTTTAGAGAAATCCAAATCGAAGCTAGGGCAAGAAAAGGCACACGGCTCCTTTAAGATGTAACTATATGGCATATTAAGCCCGTCGTTATCAATGGAAATGGTGTCGTATTCTTTAACGAAATAGATATCGTCCTTAATCTTCAGCGTGTCGTTTTCCTTACCGTTTAGGCACATCTCCCTTAGGTCTTTTAGGAGTTTTTCGCTCACCTTCACCTTTTTCTTGGCGTTGCGATTAAGGAAGGCGGTAACCGATGCGACATATTCTTCCCAAGAAAGGGCGATGAGCGAGCGGATATTCAGATCGTCATGGTTCTTAATCGCTCCTTTAAAGGCTTCAGCAAAGGAAATTTCATCATTCTGCTTTCGATTCATTTCATCGATGATTTGGTCTCTTTCGACTTCATTCATCCTATCAACTTCCCGTCTAATTTCCGAACGCAAATGGTTTTCTTCAAAATCGCTAGCGCCTAACGAATATGGCACATTGTGCGAATCGCAATAATTAATCAGGTCCTCATGGATATATTGAAGTAGCGGACGAACAACGATCATGCCGTGGGATGTGCTTATCTTGCTTCGGCCGTACCTCGCTTTACTAACGCCAAGTTTCTTCAAAAGCAGATAATTTTCGATGATGTCGTCTTGCTGATGAGCCAAAAAGAGCGCGGAAGCGTCATATTTTTTATAAATCTCCGCAAAAAAAGCATAACGGGCTTCCCGCGACCATTTAGCAAAGTCCTCTTCGCGACCGTCTTGGTTCATGAAACGAGCGTCTCTTGTCTCAAAACGTAAGCCCCTTTCCTGGCAGAAGACCGCTAATTTTTGTTCGTCTATCTCGTTTTCTTCATTCAAATGATAGTTGATATGACAAACGACCGGCGAAACGCCGTTTCTCATCATCATATCGAGTAGCGCCATTGAATCGGGGCCATAATTGACCGCCACCAAATACGTTCCGTCGCCAAATTCGTAATCAAGCATTTTCCTGCCCTCCCGTTATTTCCTCGCGGACTATCTCGTACATTTTCTCGGCTTCTTCCTTTTTGGCATACGGCTTAACCTGCAACACTTTCGCCGTTATGGTATGCCGTCCTAAAAGCAACGTAAGTTCGTCGTTTATGGAAATCTCGCTCATCGGCTTAGCCTTTTTGCCGTTGATAAGAACGTCGCCATCCAAGCAAAGATCTTTGGCGGTGCCGCGGCGTTTGATGATGCGTGAAACTTTAAGCCATTTGTCGATTCGCATAAACAAAGTTTATCATAGGCTGGCGCCTTGGTGTTTCTCATAAAGAGAATTCATGACGAAAATCGTCTGGAATAAGACATTGAACCAATCGCCGTTTTTTTGGATCCGTAATTTAAGCTTCTTGTCGACGAAACTGACATTAAGAAGGGGCAAATACGGCGTTAAGGCTTCAAAAAGCTCGATGCCAATGCCGTTGATTCTGCTAAAGGCATCGGACGCTTTAAGGTCAACGAAAGAACCAACTTCTTCTATCCCCTCGAAAGCGGCCCCGCTAAGCAAAACATCCATCCTTCTTTTCTTGATGAGCAAGGAAACCTCATCCGGCAACTTTCCATAAACGTCGCGAACATGCGCTTCAAAACGATTGATTGCCACGTCATCGTTGGCGTTTTCCAATTCCTGATAGAGTTCAATCTTATCGCTCTCAATCGCATAATTTTTAGGTATGTACGCATCTATTGATAAGGTGTTTGTGGGAGCGATTGATTGGGGTTCTGCTGGGTTTTCTTTGTTTTTGATCGCTTCATTCAACATCTTCAAATAAAGTTCAAATCCTACCGAATCAATAAAGCCAGCCTGTTCAGGACCGAGAATATCGCCCGCCCCGCGGATCATCAAATCGCGTTGGGCAATCTTATAGCCGCTTCCAAGCTCGGTGAATTCCTGAATGGCGCTTAGCCTCTTCTTGGCGTCCTCGTTCATTTCCTTTTGTGGGCGATAAGTCAAATAGGCATAGGCGATTCTATTCCCCCGCCCTACTCGGCCTTTGATTTGATATAGCTGCGACAAACCAAAATGATCGGCGTCTTCGACGATGATCATGTTGGCGTTCGGCACGTCGATGCCGTTTTCGATAATCGACGAACACACCAAAACATCGATGCCGCCATAATAAAATTGCTGCATGATATCTTCGATTTCATCTTTTTCCATTTGGCCATGGACAACGCCGATTTTAGCTTTGGGCAAGGCGCGAGAAAGTTCGGCCGCTTTAGCGTATATTGCAATGACTTTGTTATAAACGTAGAAAACCTGACCGCCGCGGGAGAGTTCTTTGCCGATTAATTCCTCCACCAACGCGGCTTTATAAGGGGTCACATAAGTTTGAATAGGTGTCCTTCTTTCGGGGGCCGTGTTAATTTCGCTAAGAGGCCTTATCCCCACCAAAGACATCTGTAACGTCCTAGGTATCGGCGTGGCGCTTAAAGTCAAAACATCGACGTTTTGCTTGATTTCTTTGATTTTTTCTTTTTGTTCAACGCCAAAGCGCTGCTCTTCATCAACGATCAAAAGTCCGAGGTTTTTGTATTTGACGTCCTTCGATAAGAGACGATGCGTCCCAATAATCAAATCGATTTCGCCTTTGGCTAGCGCCTCGATATCGGCCTTTTGTTTTCTTTCGGGCACCAAACGTGATAAAACAGCGATTCTAACCCCAAATGAAGAAAAACGTTCAACGGCCACCGAATAGTGTTGCCTAGCCAAGAGGGTGGTTGGACATAAGAAAGCAACCTGTTTACCGGCGCATATCGCTTTGAAAGCCGCTCTAAAGGCCACTTCCGTTTTACCAAAACCGACGTCGCCGCAAACAAGCCGATCCATAATCGCCGGCTTTTCCATGTCTTCCTTGATTTCTTTGACGGCTTTAGCTTGATCGGCGGTCAAGGCATAAGGGAATTCCGCTTCGAAACGTGCCTGTAATTCATCGTCTTTAGGGAAAGCGAATCCCGACGTTTGCGCTCGATTTCCATATAAAGCAATCAAACGATCGGCCAACTCATTGATCTTGGCTTTGATTTTTGCCTTCTTTTTCTCCCACTCGCCCGTAAACAGGTGTGATAAACGTGGCGAGGCGCCTTCTCTGGCGCTATATTTGCGAACCAAACGGAATTGTTCTAACGGAATATAAAGAATTTCGTTATCGGCGTATTCGATCTTCAAATAATCGCGATGGATGTCGCCATCCTCCAAAGTCGTCACCTCAACGAAGCGGCCGATACCGTTATATTCGTGAACCACGAAATCGCCGGTGCGCAGATCCTCATAGCTTTTCAAAATCGTGGCGTTCTTAAACCTTGCGGAAAAGCGAGTAGCCGCGACGGAAGAGCCAAATAAATCACTCTCCCCTAGACAAGCCAAACGAAGTTCTGGTATTTCGAATCCCGCCGAAAGAGCGGTCTTGCTGAGGGAAAGATTGTTCGCTGGTAAAAGCCAACCTTCTTTTTCTTCATAAGAGAGTTTCGCTTCCTTAAGAAAAGACGCCACCGTATTTCTTTTGTGCTCATCATTAAGGGCAACAATGACCTTGTCACCGCTTTGAAGATAGCTTTCGATCGTCGGTGTGATAGCGGCGATACCGTTCCCCGCCCGCACAATCGGGCGAACACGAAAGAAAAGATCGTTTGGGTCCTTAGAAAATTTGGAAGCGAAGCAAATTCTCTTTTGCTCTTTGAATATCTTAGATAATGGTATGTATTCGTTTAAGCCAGAAGGCGCCAACAACGAAGAATGAAGTTCATGCAAATAATTGCCAGCCTCCTCCGTTAACGAATCAGCATTGGCGTCAAAGGCGTCTTTATCCGGAACGAAAACGAGTTGACAATCAAAATAATTAAGAATAGAAATCGCATTTTCCTTAGCAAATCCTATGTATTTATAGAGTGAACTATGATAATTGCCGCTTTCGATATCATCTAAATCCCCGCCCACGTTAGCCAATAACTTTTCTTTTTCGTCTGAATTGAGTTTCTTTATATCTTCGTCGAGCCTATGCGCGACGTTGTCTCTTAAGCATCTTTTCTCCGTGTCCGAAAGAAGCAAATCGGAAGCGGGCAAGATATCAACTTCTTCAATATCCTTGATGGAGGATTGGGAAGCGATGTCGAAATATTTAACGCTTTCGACGTCTTCGCCAAAGAACTCAACGCGAACAGGAGAAAGAAGATTGACGGAAAAAATATCCAAGATATCGCCTCTAATGGCGAATTGCAGCGATTGATCGACTTTGTTGACACGACGATACCCCATCTCCAAAAGCCGCCTCTTCAAATCCTCTAAATCAAACGAGGCGCCTTTTTTTATGTGAAGAACATGTTTATCGAAATATTGGGGATCAGGAAGATATCTAAGCAAGGCTGCGGGATGGGTAATCAGAATGTGATTGCCTTTGTTTCGAAGTTGCCCCATGGCGTATAAACGTTGACTCATGAGTTCCTTAGAGGAAGACAAAACTTCGGCCCGTAACAATTCGTCAGCCGGGAAAAAGGCCAATTCCTCTTCGTTAACAAAATCTAACAGTGTCTCATATATGTTTTGCGCACCATATAAATTGCTGGCTATGATAGCAAAAGAAACTTTCTTTTCCCGATAATAATTGGCGGCAAAAAGAGCGGCACCAATCTCGCTATCGACCACGAGATGTTTGTTTTTATCGTCGACTACCGAGCATAAATCGAGGGTCTTTAAAGCGCTGAAAAGGTTATCGACGTTACTTGTTTTTCCCATTATAGAAATTCATTGCGTATTCAAAACCGTGCGTGGCGATGTCGCGCAGGGCCTTGGCCCCCGTGGCAAGCGCCGAATCGATCGCCTCGGCATCTTCTTTCAAAGGCTTTCCTAAAACATAGCTAACCGCATCTTTATTAAGCGGTTCGCCGATTCCGATTCGAAGGCGTTTTATCGCGTCCGTGGAAAGGTTGTTCATGATGCTTTGAATGCCCTTATGGC
>CAVKTU010000074.1:0-6440 GCA_963659395.1 Holdemanella sp.
TAGTCAAAAGAACCATCGATCCGTATAAGATCAAAAACGCCACGAGAACCTTGGGGGTTGTCACCACCGATTACCGCTCCCGCAAGGAAGTGGATATCGTTTTGAATGAGGAGCCCGTGGAGATGATCCTTCCCTGGCTTCACGCTTCGAGCGCTTGCTGGCCGATTTTCCCGATGGAGGTGATCAAAGGCCGCAAATACGTCGATGGCGGATTTGTCAATAACCTCCCCATCGATTTGGCGATTAAACTCGGAGCCGACGAAATCGTGGCCGTTTTGCTACACGCCTTTCCCAAAGAGCCCCAACACCCCGAGCTCATGAATTGCCCTTTCGTCACCTGCATCCGTCCCTCAAGGGACACGGGCAGCATTCTCTATTTCGAGTCGCACGCCCTGCAAAATAACATGATGCTCGGATATCTCGACGCCATGAAGGCATACGATGACGCCTGGGGCTTCTCCTATTGCTTCAAAAAGGATCCGAAAGCGATCAAAGGAGCCGAAGAGGTCGCCTACGCTTGCGTCAAAGAAAACGTCTATCGTAGCAAAGAAATCCGAGATTCCCTCTTCAGCAAAGATATGCCACGTCCTAAAGGGGCAATTGATTTCTATGTTCGTGGATTGGAGCTATTGGCGAGCGCTTTCGAGCTCAATCCTTATATCATTTGGGATATCAGTGATATTCAAAAGGAAATCATCTACCATATACAAAAACGGGCCAAAGAATTAGGCGAGGTCACCGATCCCCTTCTTAAAAAGAACATCCGCAAAAAGGACGTCGTCTTAGTAAGGCTTTATTCCGATATTGAAAACAACAAGAAAACCAAATGGTTGGAACCGATAATCGCCAAGAAACCACACGTCGCATACTTAAAGTCCCTTTTAATATATTTGCTTAATAACGTGCAATCTAATACATTGAGGACTGTCGTAGAAGAGAACAAAGGCGCTTAATACACAACGATCTGTCGGATGATGCATCTACAATCTGTCGGATTCAATATCCACAATTTGTCGGATGATGCATCTATAATTTGTCGGATTATATTGAAAAAAGCCAGATAGTGTGTGAAAATATGTTTGGAGAAAACATGTCATTCACCTATATACCGCGTCTCATCGAAGAGGAGATTCAAAGAAAATTACGCACAAGCGGCTGTGTTTTAATCACCGGACCTAAATATTGCGGAAAAACCACCACCGCCAAAACCTTATGCAAAAGCTTCCATTCTTTTTCTACCTTACCCAAAATCCAGCTCTATGACGCCAATTTGAAAATGGCACTCCAAGGGGAGCCTCCCATTCTCATCGATGAGTGGCAGAATATCCCTCGCATTTGGGACGAGGTAAGAAACAGAATCGATGAAAAGAATGGCGATTTCGGCCAATTCATCATGACTGGTTCCTTGCACCCATCTGATTACGACGAAATCATCCATTCAGGCGAAGGCCGCTTTGCCGAAGTAACGATGAGCCCTTTCTCTTTGTTCGAATCGGGAGAATCCAATGGATCCATTTCTCTTTCCTCGCTTTTTGACGCCCAAACGCGCCTTTTCGCCCAAGAGGAAGAAAGCACCACCTTAAACGACATCGCTTATCGCATTTGTCGCGGCGGCTGGCCAACATCTTTAGGGCTAGAAAAAGAAGATTCACTAGAAATAGCCATTAATTATATTTACGGCATTACTCACTACAAAAATCGTGAAAAAAAGAATCTATTCCCCTATAGCGACACAGCCGAGCTCATTCTAAAATCCTATGCCCGTAACGTTTCTAGCGAAGCGCCATTATCCATTATTCGTGAGGATATTTCGGCTCATCAAGGCAAAAAACTCGATGACGAAACCCTAAGCGAATACCTCGCCAAATTCAAAAATCTATTTGTGATATCGGATTTGCCAGCTTGGAATCCAAATCTGCGCAGCAAAACAGCGATCCGCACCACCCCAACCAGGCATTTTGTCGATCCTTCCTTAGGAGCAGCAGCCCTCGGCATATCGCCAAACGATTTACTAAACGATCTTCATTCATTCGGCCTTTTCTTCGAAGATTTGGTGATTCGCGATTTGCGCGTCTATGCCAGGGCCATGAAGGCCGATGTTTCCCATTATCGTGACGCAAACAGATTGGAGTGCGATGCGATCATCCACAAAAGGAACGGCGATTGGGGAGCGCTTGAAATCAAATTAGGCGATCCAGAAAGCACCGAAAAAGCGTGCGCCGCTTTGTTGAAGCTCAAAAGCAAAATCGACACCGACCGCTTTAAGGGGCCTTCTTTTCTTGGCGTTATTACCGCAACGGGCCCCGCCACGACTAGAGAAGATGGCATTCACGTTTTCCCCATTACCGCCCTTAGAAATTAGACATCGCTTCTAGAAGACGCATACCAGCTTTTAGAGAGTTCTATCAGTTTCTCAACAAATTCAAAGGAATGACATAAATTCCGTCTGGTCGTTTATGCGCCATTCCAACGGCGGTTATTATCGCTTTAAAGGCGGGTTTGGAATAATTTTCATCAAGTTTATCGACAAATAAATTGAGCTTTTTTGCGCCCTCTTCTATCGCCTCTTTGCTACCTAGCTTAATCTCAAGCGGCGCCCACCTTCCATCTTGAAGATGGATAACGGCGTCGCACTCTAAACCATTCTTATCCCTATAATGCTTAATGGTGCCACCTAAGCTGTCAGCGTATACCCTCAAATCCCTAATCGCCAAATCCTCAAAGAAAAGACCGAAAGTATGGGCATCAAGCAATAAATCACTTGGCGATATGCCCAAAGCCATGGCGGCGATGGATGGATCATAAAAATGCCTTGTCGAAGTAGTCCTTATGGCTGTGTTGCTTCTTAAGGATGGTCACCACGCTTCCATGTCCTCGATGATGAAAAGTTCTTTCGCAATTTCTAAATAAGCATCAAAAGTCTTGATTGTCATATTGCGATTTTCGTTTTTTTGGACGGTTGGCGATGTCAAACTACCAAGATTGGCTGTATTTGATTACCAAGATTGACAGTTTTGTCTTCTTAACTTATCTCGTTTTCCTTACTCTTAAAGCAGGAATCGGAAAAACAAAAACATGATCGGGCTCAAACCAAGAAAATACGCAAAAAACCGCGTGCCAAGAATGTGATATTTATTCAAAAATCCTTAGCAAAACGCGGCTAAATGACCTATTGCGGTTAAATAGAACGCTGATTACAAATAATATTTGTTCAAAACGGCTAGCGTTTTCTCATCCAATTCATAGACGAGAGGTTTGCCCGTCGGGATTTCCACGCTGATAATCTCTTCAGGAGTAAGATGCTCTAACTCCATCACCAAAGCGCGGAGACTATTGCCATGGGCGGCGATCAACACGCCTTTGCCCGCTTTGATGGCGGGGGCGATTTCCTTATCGAAATACGGCTTCACGCGTTTGGCGGTATCCACCAAGCATTCGGTAAGCGGAAGATCCTTCTCTTCCATTTCGCCGTTCTTGACCAATTTCTGATAAAGTTCCTGATTGCCAGGGAAACGAGGATCGTCTTTCTCTAACGCGGGCGGTTGGATATCAGCGCTACGACGCCAGATATGAACTTGCTCATCGCCCCATTTCTTAGCGCTGTCAGCCTTATTAAGACCTTGCAAAGCACCATAATGCCTTTCATTAAGGCGCCAGCTATAATGCTTTTCGATATCATCCTCGCCTAATTCGTGCAAGACAAGGGCCATCGTCCTGTTGGCGCGCTTCAAAACGCTCGAAAAAGCCACGTCAAAATGATAGCCGTCCTTCTTTAAAAGAGCGCCTGCCGCTTGGGCTTCCTTGACGCCATTCTCCGAAAGATCGACATCCGTCCAGCCGGTGAATTTGTTCTCCAAATTCCATTTCGATTGACCATGACGGATAAGAACTAATTTAACCATACTCAAATGCTTCCTTTCTAAGCGGACACATTATAAAACGAAGCCACTTAGCCGACTAGGTGCAATCGTGACGTCTAACGGAATTTCCTCGTCAACCACGTTTTAAGCCTATTGGCCCAATTACGGAGAGGAAAGGCAACAAACGGCAATAAAGATAAGAATAAGGCGATCGCTAGAAGGATAGCGACCGATAACGGCGATAAATAAGGGTACGCAAACAAGAACCCAGTCGAAGAAAGCAAACAGCAAAGGAGTAACGATAATCCAAAGCCAACCACCGTGGTTAACGATGAGAAAGCGTTAAAAATCATATAATCCGATGGATTGCGGGCGCATTTATCCATCGGGCCCACAAAATTCAAATCGATATCGACGGCAATAAAGAAACAAATGACGCCGACGAAAACGGAAAGCAAGCCATATATGGCATCATCGGCCTGGATGAAGGCGACTCCACCATAAATGCCCGTACCAACAAAAAAAGAAAAAATCAGCAAAAACAACAAATCCGCATAATTTTGTCTTAAATACGCAAGGGTGCCGCTGCCATAAGTGATCTCCGCTTCTTTTAAAGCCTTCTTACCGACCTTGGGCTTTGAACCCTTAACAACAGATTCCGACTTAGATGAAGGCTTCTTCTTCACGTTCTTTCTAAGGAAAAAGCAAGGATACGAGGTTCGTAAAATGGCTCGATATAGCGACTTGGCGTGTTTCTCATTATCCATGATGTCGCCATCGACAAGGAGATACATAACATTCATATCCATTAATGATAGCAGCGCCTTAGAAAGCTTCTCCTCCCCTTCCGCCTCGTTATTTACGGGTATTTGAGATAAGGGATTAAGAACATTGACCAAAAGACGCTTAAAATCGCGATGAGAGACGCCTTTATCCACCGCAAAGACGATTTTGATCGATGCGTATTCCTTAACCGTCAAACCTAACATATAGACCCTAGAAAGGTCGTCGTTATTGGAGATAGAGAAATTATCGCCATTAAAGGAACCGGTTTCTAAAGATAAGAAGCGAAAGGAAAGAAAATCGAATAGCCCCCTATCGGCAGAGGATAAATCGGTGATCTGATACGGAAAACGAAAATTCATTATTTCCGAAAGGTCATCGCCAGATTCTTTTGTTTGCAAAGCGGTAATCTCAATCATGCGGATATATTCTAGCGTTCTCCTTTCTTTATTAGAAGAAAAGAATGGGCGCGCCCCTTCTTCGGCGCCCATTATCGAATATCGCAAAATCGGCAATTTTAAATAGAATGGGCTTAATTTCCATAAGAAAAGTGGAAGCGCTTACAAGAAAATTGATAAAAACAAGGAGGATTTTTATGAATAAACTTGTTACCGCTTTGGCATTACTCGGCTTAGGGGCCGCCGGCACCATCGGAACTCTTAATGAGTCCGTGGCAAACGAAGATGCCTCTTTTCCTAAAGAAGGCGTTCAAAAGAAGCTTTCGATGGGCGTCTCACAGCCGTCGTTCCGCTACTTCTTACTTGATAGCACCAAAGAAAATGATACCGATCTTAAAACAACGGAAACTTCAGGGACATCTTTGATCGCCGCTTCCAATCTATCTTCAGACGCTCATACGGGGTATCGCTCGCTCAAAATGGAGGATGAAACCGGTTTGGGCGTTCGTTTTGGCTATTCCGCCAATGGCGATTTCAACCTATCCTTCTGGGCTAAAAAGGTAGCGGATGGCGCTAATTCAACAAGGTTCAGCATTCGTTTTGATAATTACATGACTACTTCCGATGAAGAAGGAACGAGCCGAGTCTATTATGCGAAAGCAACTGTCATTGAAACCATTAATGGCTGGTCCCACTATTCCTATAATTTCAACAGAATGCTCGCATCTCGTCCGTCTTTTTGCCTTACTGCTTACGGAAGTTGGCTTCTCGATGACATAACGTTAACCGACAAAAACGGGGTCAATTACATCATGGACGGCGATTTCGAAGATACCGAGATGTTGGATTATAAATTAGTCAACGCCGGCATGGCGAAACAAAGCGATGGCAGCGTGATTGTTGGCTTTGCCTCTTATAATTTTAAATACAATACTGCTAAATCTGACGGTTATAACGAAGCGTATTTCCAAATCAAGCCAACCAATAACGCCGACTCCTTGACCGTTTCATTCGATTATTGCGGCTATCAAGTAGGAATAGTTAATCGTAACGGGTATGAAACTCTAATAGAAACGCGCTCCTCAAATGATGGCACATGGCAAACGTTCAGCAAAACTTTAAGCACCAAACCGATTTTATCTACTTCTGAGATTTATATGGGATATGCCAATTTAGGAAGAGAACATATCGCCTACGTTAAAAACATCTCCTTCCAAGATTCCGATGGAAATGAATTGCTTCCCGAACAACTGACTAAAGAAGGATATGCCAAGGGCTTAGCCGAAACACTCACCGACAGCGTGATTTGTGATGGCGGCGTAACCGCGCCCGACGCGACAGTTTGGGGCACCATCGGCTATTGCTTCGAAAGAATGCCATCCGCTAGCCAAGAATACAT
>CAVKTU010000075.1:0-6275 GCA_963659395.1 Holdemanella sp.
TTTTAACAACAAGGAGAAGGTAAGCGAGCTTTCGTCGCTTTGCCAACTTCTTCCGAGCCTCCCTTTCCCCGCCGTTTGTTGTTTAGCAAGCACAATGGTGCCGCTAGATAAAGAGGGGTAGGAAGCTAGCAGGTAGTCGTTGCTGCTAGACAAGGAATCGAAACGAAGGATGGGATGTTCCATTTTATCCTAAGAGCATGATGAGTAATCCCGCCGCCACGGCCGAGCCGATGACGCCAGCGACATTAGGCCCCATGGCGTGCATGAGAAGAAAGTTCGAGGGGTCTTCGCGCACCCCTTCCTTTTGGACGACGCGGGCGGCCATCGGGACGGCGGAAACGCCCGCGGCCCCGATCATCGGGTTGACCTTTCCTTTAGTGGCCCAGCACATCAGTTTGCCGATTAGGACCCCGCTGGCGGTGGCAAGGACGAAGGCCGCGATGCCCAAAACGAAGATCTTGAGGGTCTGGACGTTAAGGAAATTCTCGGCCGTGGCGGTGGCGCCGACGCATAATCCCAATAAGATGGTGACGATATATAGAAGGCTATTGGCGGCGTTTTCCACGAGTTTTGGGACGACGCCCGCTTCTTTGATGAGGTTGCCGAACATTAAGCATCCGATCAAGGGGGCGGCGGTGGGGACAAGCAAGGTCACGATGATGGTGACGGCGATCGGGAAGATGATCTTCTTCGTTTTGCTGACCGGCTTAAGGTCATCCATATGGATCCTTCTTTCTTTTTTGGTGGTAAGGAGGCGGATGACGGGCGGCTGGATGAAGGGGACGAGGGCCATGTAGGAATAGGCCGCGATGGCGATCGATGAGAGCAAATCGGGGGCCAATTTGGTGGTGGTGAGGATGGCCGTCGGGCCATCGGCGCCGCCGATGATGCCGATGGAAGCGGCCTCAGCGGGCGTAAAGCCGAAGAGATAGGCCAATAAGAAGGTGAAGAAGATGCCGATTTGGGCGGCCGCGCCTAAGATCATCGTCTTAGGGTTGCTAATAAGCGGGCCGAAATCGGTCGTCGCCCCGATGCCGAGGAAGATAAGGCAGGGGAAGATCTCGAATTTGACGCCGATATAGAGGTATCCGATAAGACCGCGATAACCGGTGATTGAAGTGGTGTCGGGGTCGAAGATGCCCGATAAGGGGAGGTTACTAAGAAGCATCCCCACGCCCATCGGAATCAACAAATAAGGCTCGGCCTCGCGGAAGATGGCTAGATACAGCATCAAGCAGGCGATGAGGATCATGATGAGGTTCTTCCAACCCCCATCGGTGAAGAAATAGGCGATGCCGGTGCTGTTCCAAAAGCCGGAGAAGAAGCCGCCGATGCCGTTATAGATGAGTGGATAGCGCATACTTTACCCCAGGACGATAAGAAGGTCGCCCGCGTTAACGGAGGCGCCTTTGTTGACGGCGATGGAAAGGACCTTGCCATCTTGCGGCGCTTTGATTTCGTTTTCGAGCTTCATGGCTTCTAAGATCAAAAGGTTATCGCCGCTATGGACGTTATCGCCCACTTTGACGTTGATATTAAGGATCGTTCCCTGCATAGGGGATTTCACTTCGATGCCCTCGGCGACTTCCTCTTTTTTGGGCGCTTCCGTCGTCGCGTTAGCGGCGGGCGCCTCTTTCGGCGCTTCGGCCTTTTTGCTTTCGACGACCAAAGGTTCCGTCTCGGTGACGGATATGATCTTCACCTCGTAGGTTTTGCCATTGACTTTGATTTTGTAGATTCTCATTTCTTTTTCTCCTCGTCGATCACTTTGCAGCTTACGACTTTAAAATCTTCTTTGCATTCCTTGCGGAAATCGATTGAGGCGACTAAAACCGCCGCCAAAGCGTCTTCGTCCAATTTGTCGCCGTTACGCATCGTCACGCTCTCTTTGACGTCGAGCGCCCGGATGTAATTAAGGGAGCTCATGATGAGGGTGATGACGACAAGGACCACGAAGACCATCAGGATGCATAGCAGCGATAGCCACAAAGCATCGAGGAAATTGTTCGTTTCCCAAATCGAATTATAGATCATAGGCTAACGGAAAAGGTTTCCGCCTCCAGGCCGTATTTCTTCTTGAGGAAGGAGATGGCCACTTGCTCGAATAAAGCGATGGAGAGGACGTCCTCATCGCATTTGGCGATCTTTTTGTATTCTTTCTTGAGCTTATCGAATTCGGGGGCGAGCTTATCGGCGGGGCGATAGTCGATGACGGGGTCATCGCCGATGATTTTCTTGCGGATCTCCTCGTCCACAGGGGCCGGGGCCTTCCCATAAAGGCCATGGAGATAATCCTTGATCTCCTTAGGCACCATCTTATAACGCTCCCCGGTGATGACGTTCATGACGGCTTGGGTGCCGACCATTTGCGAGAGAGGGGTGACGAGCGGCGGATAGCCTAGATCCTTGCGGACGTTAGGCACTTCCTTAAGGACATCTTCGTATTTATCGAGGGCGCCTTGCTTCTCTAATTGGCTCATGAGGTTAGAAAGCATGCCGCCCGGGACTTGGTATTTCAAAATGCCGGGATTGACGCATAGGGCCTTGGGCTTAAGCGTGCCGTTTTTGAGGTATTTGTCTTTGATGGAAGATAGTATCGAAGCGGCCTCGTCGAGCTTCTCTTGATCTAGTCCCGGATCGTATTCAGTGCCCTTAAGGGCGTAATTGAAGGCTTCGGTGGCCGGTTGCGAGGTCCCTCCCGAAAGAGGGGAGAGGGCGCAGTCGATGATATCGACGCCCGCCTCGATGGCGCGGCGATAAGTCAAGAAGCATACCCCGCCCGTGCAATGGCTATGAAGCTCAATCGGTAGGGAGGTATCGGCCTTTAGCTGCTTGATAAGGGAATAGGCGTCTTCGGGAAGGAGAACGCCGGCCATATCCTTGATGCAAAGGCTATCGGCCCCCATCTTCTCGACTTCCTTGGCGAGTTCCACGTAATAGGAAACGGTGTGGATGGGGCTCGTCGTATAAGAAAGGGCGATTTGGCAGTGCCCATGGTATTTTTTGCAAGCCTCGACGGCCGATTTGAGGTTACGGACGTCATTCAAGGCGTCAAAGACGCGGATGATGTCGATGCCATTAGATAGCGACTTCTCCACGAATTTCTCGACGATGTCATCGGGATAGTGGTGGTAGCCGAGGATGTTCTGGCCGCGGAAAAGCATCTGTAGCTTGGTGTTGGGGCAAGCTTTCTTGATGGCGCGAAGCCTTTCCCATGGATCTTCGTCTAAGAACCTCAAACATGCGTCGAAAGTGGCTCCGCCCCAGACTTCGAGGGCATGATAGCCGGCTTGGTCAAGTAGTGGCGCAACCCGCAAAATCTCCTCGGTCGTTAGGCGCGTCGCCAAAAGCGATTGCGAACCGTCGCGGAGAGCCGTATCGACGATTTTAACTCCCATATTTTTCTCCTTTTTCTTGGTCTTTCGGAAAAGAACCGAAATCAGAACCATTATAACCCGTTTTAGGAATTTGATGGGACGAAATTTAAAAAATCGCCAGCGAAACCGTTAAATCGTAAATTGACAAGTCGAAGACGGCCTATCCACTCGTGATATTTTTAGTCATAATCGCCAAAATCGTGGATGGCGTTGCGTTATTTTTGACATGGCGACGGTTTATCGGATACAATGTTCTATCATTTACGCGGCGTTGCCGTGGATGCGGGGGAGGGCGTTTGCCCGCCCGCATGAATTTATGAAAGAGGAGAGAAGATATGAAAAAGCACCCCCCAGATCGTTGCTCGTCACGGCGTTCGCCTTCGTTTTGGCTTCTTCGCTTGCCGCGTGCAGCGGCAACCATGAGGACGCCGGCTCCGACGGCGATTCCAGCTTAAGCTCGAGTTCCAGCTCCAGCAGCTCCAGCGTCGCGAGGCGCGTCTTCACGGTGAGATTGGTGAGCGAAGGCAGGACCTACGATATCCTTTCCGTCGAAGAAGGCGGCGCCATCGCCGATATGGGGGAGCCCAAGCGCGACGGCTATTCCTTCGATGGCTGGTACCTCGACGAGAATACGTGGCAAAGCCCTTTGCGGAAGGGTTCGCTTATCGTGAGAGACGTCACCGCCTACGCCAAATGGTCGGCGATCGTCTATTCGATCGATTACGACTTAGACGGCGGCATCCAAAACGCCGATAATCCCTTCTCCTACACCGTCGAGAGCGATTCCCTCACTTTGTATGACCCGATGAAAGACGGCTATTCCTTCCTCGGATGGAAGAGGGGAGGGAACTACGTCTCCACGATCGAGCCTTCTTGGCTCGAGGACGTCGCTCTGAAAGCCGTTTGGGAAGCCGTCCCGTATTCGATCTCGTATCATCTAGGCGGTGGAGGCAACGACGCGTCGAACCCCTTCTCCTACACCGTCGAGAGCGGTCCCGTCTCCTTGGCGGCGCCCTCCAAAGACGGCTATTCCTTCGAAGGCTGGTATTCCGACCAATCATTCGAGAACGAGGTGACCTCCATCGGGAAGGGCTCGCAAGGGGATGTGGAGCTCTACGCCAAATGGTCGGCGATCTCCTATTCGATACATTATGACTTGGGAGGCGGCAGCCAAAACGCCGGCAACCCGACCTCCTACACCGTCGAGAGCGATCCCATCGCCTTGGCCTCGCCCTCCAAAACCGGCTACACCTTCGAGGGATGGTATTCGGACCCTTCCTTCAAGAACATGGTCTCCTCCGTTGGCGGAGGGGCGGCGGGGAGCGCGGAGCTATACGCCAAATGGTCCCCCACGCCGTATTCGATAACCTACAAAGGCCCGGACGGCGAGGATTTGAACGTAAGCGGCACCGACCTCCCGTCCTCCTATACGATCGAGGATGAGGATTTGCCGTTAGCCAATTATTCCTTGAAGGGATATCGCTTCAGGAATTGGGCGAAGGACGGCTTTTCGGTAAGCTACATACCGTCGGGCTCCACGGGGGACGTCGTTTTGCAAGGCCGTTTCGACGACACCTTCACCATCAATTACGTCGACGAGAGATTCGGCAAATCGAATCCTTCCAACCCGACCTTCTTCAGCGCCGCCATGGAGCCGATCAGGCTTTCGCCCCTTGAGGACGCCATAGACTATAGCTTCGCCGGCTGGGTCACCGAAGGCGGGAGCAAGGTGACGAGCGTCGACACCACGATCGGCGACGACATCACCCTTTATGCGACCTGGAAGAAAAAACTCGAATTCGAGGACTTCGATTACATCGTCGACGAGGAGAGCGGGCGAAACATTCTTTTAGGCGTTAAAGACAAAACGGTAACGCGGCTTGAAATCCCCGACGCGTTCACCGGCATTAGGCCAGGCGTGCTTGCGGGTCTTAGCAACTTGGAGGAATTATCCGTTCCCTACCTTGGCTTCGATGCCGAAACGACGCAAAGCGCCAATCTTGCCTATTTGTTCGGCGGTGAGAGCAATGAAACCGCAGGCGGAGCGATTCCCTCAAGCCTCACGAAGGTGACGGTAAAAGGCGGCGCTATCGGCGGATATGCCTTTGCAAACCTCAATAGCGTTACGGAAATCGTGCTTACTCCCGATATTACCGATGTCGGGTTTTACGCTTTCTATAAATGCACGAAGCTCACGGAACTTACGATGCCGGCGCTTAAACCATTTGATTCCGACACGTTGAAAGATAGATTAAAAACTAATGGCATAAGCTCTAACAGCGGGAAAGAAACTATGGCGCTATATTATGGCATCGCCAATTCAGGTAGCGGCATATACTACCTCAAAGACGATAGCGCGCCGCTCATCAACCTTCACATAAACGGCGGCGAAAACTACAGCCAGAGAATGTTTGCTTACTGCAATGGCATCGGAACGCTTACCGTCGACAACGTGAATATACACCGACTAATGTTCTTTGAGTGCCGAAACCTTACGGAAGTAACAATAGGAAACACGGTTGAAGAAATAGAATGCGAGGCATTCAAGTACTGCATTAAACTGACAGAGATTGTCATCCCCGACTCGGTAACAAAACTCGGAATTTGGTATTACCAAGTCAATGGGAATCGGTATTATGCAAGCGACCTTCCCGGTGGTGTGTTTGGTGCGTGTTTTACCCTTACCAAAGCGGTGATAGGCAATGGTGTGACAGCCATCACGAAAGATATGTTTAGAGAATGTCCTCTTGAAGAACTCACGATCGGTGAAAACGTCCGTTTTGTTGATTGGGATGCTTTTCTGAATCTATCGACAAACCTCGCCGAAGGCAAAACGCTTACCATCATCAACAAATCAAAATACAAAGAGTGGGTGGTCAGCGGTCGCGTCGACGCCAC
>CAVKTU010000076.1:0-617 GCA_963659395.1 Holdemanella sp.
CTGAAAGCGGTTTCATTATCCCAAAAAAGCCTAGTTACCTTCTTTATGACAACATAACTATCTAGCAGTTATTTTTGATATACCCAGTCCATCCAAGGGAAATTAGGCCAGTTCTTCTCATAAAGGCGCGCCAATTCCTCATAAACGAGTAACGCTTTCCCCACCACCGGTTCCATCGGGAAGATATCGTAATATTCGCCAGCGTAATACAAAGAGAAATAGGTAACGTCTAGCGGCATGCCGAAAGTCGGGGCTTCCTTAAAGGAAAGATCAAATTTAAAAGGCTGCCCTCCTTTGGCCCCATCGAAATGGAACCCTTTGGCGTCTAGGCGCACATGGCCCGCGCCCACGATTTCGCTCGTCTTTTGGTTTTTGATGTAATGGTATTTTGGAAGCATGCCGATTGTGGCGTCGAATTCCATAACATAATCGGGATTTGCGGAGATTTCTTGAAACACGAGTGCTCTTTCTTCATCAAACCACCTAGATGGTGAAGCGGGCACCTTGTCGCCTTCATGTAGGGGATGCAAGGCATAGGTATCATCCATCCGTGCGCCATTATGGCATTCTTGGCAATAGATGGTGTCTTTCTTGAAGGCCATTGCGAATTCCTTGCC
>CAVKTU010000076.1:627-6181 GCA_963659395.1 Holdemanella sp.
GGGCAACGATAAAGCAAATCGTTTAGATGGTAACAAGCTCGGTCATGCATTTCATAGGCAATCTTCTCTTTAGCGTTCCATTCATAATCATCTTGCCAGAGGGCTTCGTCGATTTTCGCGTCCAGTTCGGAAACCGAATATTTATCTAAGTCATCCTTATTAAACAATTTGCTTAACCGCGCATCGATAAGCCCTTTCCGTTCGTCAAGGCATACTTTGGTATTGGTTAAGAAAGCCCCTTTGGTCTTAAGCATATAAACGGGGATCCCATAATGTTTGAATAATTTGCCCGTCGAAGGAACGATGGGCTGATTGTGGCCGCTGATGCTGGACATCCCTTCGGGCGAAAAGCAAATGACACCGCCCGCCTTAACGATAGAATCGATCCCCCGCATGGCGGGCATATCCAAAGTGAAATTCTTTTTGGGAATGGCGTTAGCGATCTTCAAAATGCCATGCAGATGTGAACGGAAAAATTCGTTATATCCCACCACGAAATTAAGGCGTCTAGGATATGCGGCACGCACGTTCCAAACGTAATCGATGCGGGATTGGTGGTTGAAAATCAAAAAACACGGACCTTTCTCCTGATTGATGTCATCAACGATCTCGTAATGAACGTTGTATTTCGGTTCCAAAACCTTGCCAATGACGACTTTGGAGAGGAGAGAATAAAGCAAGCGATTGGGGATATGGTATTTCCTAAGAGCTAGTTTTTCTTGCAACGTTTTTTTGTGTTTCATGGTTTTTGTTTATCGAAAATAGAGTAGCATTAAATGGTCGCTATGCCTAATAGCCGCTTCGAAGGGCGGCGTAAACATCCGTTAATATAGCACGAATCGATATGAAAGTCCTAAGAAAACAGCCGAATTCCAAAGATTGCCTCATTTGCGGGATCGCTAACCCCTATGGTCTTAAAGCGGCCTTCTATGAGATGGAAGACGGCTCGGTCATAGCCACCTTCTCTTTCTCTTCCCGCCATCAATCCTATCCCGAGCGCACGCATGGCGGGATGATTTCCGCCATCATCGACGAAACGATCGGGCGGGCCATTTGGGCGAGCGAACCAAAAACCTATGGATGCACGTTGCGTTTGACCGTCTCCTTCCATCAAGCCGTCCCATACGAAGAAAAGCTTTATTGTATCGGCATCATCGATAAAAAAGATTCCATTTCCTTTCGTGGACATGCTGAGATAAGAAACTCCAAAGGCCAATTGCTAGCTCGCGGCGAAGCCATATATATGCGCCTATCGCTCAAGCAAATAGCCCCCAAAACGGCTAGAGAGGGACATATCCATCCCGAAGATTTTGATATTTGCGTTCCCGATGACGTAACGGAAATAGACATAAACGGAGGTCAGAAAAATGAATGACAAAGAAGTAGAGGCATATCTAAGCAAAGAGGCCGTCCGACAAAATAACGGCATCGAGCTAATCGCCTCCGAAAATTATCCTTCGAAGGACGTTCGCGAAGCGCAAGGATCGATCTTCACGGCCAAATACGCCGAAGGCTATCCAGGGCATCGATATTACGGCGGTTGCCAAAACGTCGACGCTGTGGAGGAACTTGCCATCGAAAGAGCCAAGAAGCTTTTTAATGTCAAATATGCGAACGTCCAGCCTCATAGCGGTTCCCAAGCCAATTTCGCCGCCTACCACGCCTTTTTAAAACCAGGAAGCAAAATCCTTAGCCTCGTCCTAAATGATGGCGGCCATTTAAGCCATGGCTCCCCCGTCTCCTTCTCCAGCGAATTATATGACTTCTCCTTCTATCCTCTCGGCGAAGATGGGCGTTTGGATTTGGAAGAAATCAAAAAATCCCTTATTAAATACGGTCCCGACATGCTACTAGCCGGTTATAGCGCTTATCCTTATGCAATCGACTTCAAAGCCATTAGAGAGGCGATCGATTCTTATAACGAAGAATATGACAAACACGTCTATTTCATCGTTGATATGGCCCATATCGCCGGCATCGTTGCCGCCGGCTTTTGCCAAAACCCCTGTCTCTACGCCGATGTGGTGACCAGCACCACCCACAAAACCTTGCGGGGGCCGCGCGGCGGTTTGATCCTTTCTAATAACGAATCCTTCTTCAAAAAACTAAATAGCGCCGTCTTCCCCTATACCCAAGGCGGTCCGCTAGAACACGTTATCGCCGCCAAAGCGGTTTGCTTCGCCGAGGCGCTTAAACCAGAATTTAAAACCTACATGAAACAGGTTCTTGAAAACACCAAGGCTTGCCGCGACGAATTAGCGCGCCTAGGCGCCATCGCTAGCGACACCGAAAACCACCTCTTTTTGCTTAACACCTTAGATAGCTATGGCATAAGCGGCAAAATCGCCCAAGCGAAACTAGAATCCGTTGGCATCACCACCAACAAGAATATGCTCCACGGCGATAAAACGAAACCGTTTGAGACGTCGGGCCTACGAATCGGCTTCGCTGCCGCCACCACCAGGGGTTGCGATAAGAAGGCCGCTATCGAAATAGCTCGTCTTATCGACCTTGTCCTTAAAACCGACGACAATCGGCTCAAAGATTATCAAAGGAACGTCCACGACATCGTCAAAAACTGGAAAGATGTAATGTCCCTTTCCTTTTAGTTGACGCTCAATGAAAAATCGAGAAATCAATGCACAAAAGCATTCTTTTTGGTTCATCAAATATCTTTTTGAATCTTTCACATGGTTTCAAAAGGATGTTTTAATTTCTTTTTTCATAACATTCTGATGCTACAAAGCATGACATCATTTTCAATATAATCGTGTGATGATGTGATATGATGTGATATGATGTGATATGATAGTGACATGATGTGATATGATAATTGGAGGAATGCGATGAAAATAAATGAAATATACCCAGAAATTGTCTTAGAGGACAGAAAACATGAGTTTAAAGCCAAGCTAAACAAAGAAAAGCCATTGAGTTGGGCAAAAACATTGGTTGGTTTCGCTAACGATAATGGCGGTTGCCTCTTAGTTGGAGTTTCAGATGATGGAGAAGCCTTTGGACTTACCAACAAGGAGATGGATGAGACAAAAAATCTCATATCCTTGATAAACGATAGAAATATATTTCCTCACATAAGATACGAGTCTTTTGTTGAAAGCGTCGACAAAAATGCTGAGCATTTCGTTCTATTAATCAAAGTGCTTCCCTCGGATTCGATAGTTCGTTATAGGGAAGGCTCTTTCAATGAGATTGTTTATGCAAAAGGCGATGCAAATACCGTTCCAGCAACCCCCGAAGAAATAGTCGCTCTTTCAAAACGAAAGTATGGTGTTGACGGCTCAAAGACTGAGATTTTATACGATTCAAAGGAATGGGAAACATATGGCAGAATGTGTGTTGAATATAGAAAGCAACACGACGTCCCTACCACAAAAGAGCTCCAAAGCATTGGCGTAGTAACTGCCGATGGCTACGTAAAGAACGGTTTTTTGATGTTCAAAGATGGATATGACGGAGGAGACGCGGCAATACATTGCCGACTATGGAAGGGCAAGGATAAAAGCGGATATGTCCTCGATAGAAAATTCTTCCGTTCTTCCATTAGCGAGAATTTCCTTTCAACAATTGATTTCCTTGAGAAAAACACAAGGGTAGGTTTTAAGAAACTTCCCAATGGCGGAAGAGAAGACATCAGATCATACCCAAAGGAAGCATTGAGAGAGGCGCTAGTCAATGCCATTGCCCATAGGGATTATTCTATCTATGGGTCACAAGTCGATGTCGATATATATGACGACAGGATCGATATCACCTCCCCTGGCTCTTGGCTTCTTCCTAAAAAATTCGAGGAATATGAGGGCTTTTCCATTCCCTCAATCAGAAGAAACGAGATTATCGCTAGCTGTTTCGACGCCGCTAACCTAATGGAACGTTCGGGTTCTGGTTTTCAAACGATATTCGATTCATATAAAGGTTATGACGAAAAATATCAGCCAACCGTTCTTTGTTATGCCGGTTTCTTTGTTCTTAGGCTTCATGACGTCTTGTTTGATGAGGTCGATAAGAGCCAGATGGATTTTGCAAAAGAAAGCGACAACTTAAGCCTGGAGCAAAAGAATTTAATCGCTAAACTGGCCGATGGCCCGAAAGGCATAAAAGAGTTACAAGAAGGGACACCATACGCAAGCCGTTCCGGATTCATGAAGGCTGTTGTGAAGCCTTTATTGCTGGCCGGAATCATCGAAAGAAACGGCAATGAAAAATCTAAAAGTGCGGTTTATTCGTTGAAAAGATCGCAATAGAGTTTCCCCCATCACGACGTTCATGGCGAATCAAATGTCAGGATATTCCGCTTGGGTCTTTATTTATAAAATTGAATTTCGAGATCCTATATTGCCTGGCGTCTTTGAACAAAAAACGGCCGCATTTCTTAATCTTTTTCTTCATCTCACCCATCGATTCGTCTTCCTTTCGTGCTGATATCACATTCGAAATAAGCACACTAGTCAGACTGTGCTTCATTTTCTGAGCTGTCATAAATGAAACGCAAAATACTTCTATTTACCGCTATTTGTACAAAAGTCTGTCTCGCCCATGAGCGAAACGAAAAAAACATCGAAATCAAAGGCCTAGCAAGGGTTTCGCTTTAATTCCTTAGACAACCTATAGGCACCACATAAACCCCATCTGGCCTTTTATAAGCATAAGTTCCTGTGCCTACTAAAACCATAAGGAAAGAAGGGCAATTCATGGCGTTTGTATCGATCCTCGACGACATATCTTTTAGGGTTTTGACCCCATACTCGATAGCGGATTCCCCTCCAAGCTTCATCTCAATGAGTCCGTATTCGCCATTCCGTAGATGAATAATCGCATCGCATTCATGCCCCAGACTATCCCGATAACGATAGACATTTCCCTGAAGGGCTTCCGCATAAACGCGCAAATCCCTCACGCATAAGGTCTCGAACAAAGAACCAAACGTATTCAAATCGTTAAGAAGGTCATTAGGGCCAATGCCTAGAGCGCTCGTCGCGATAGATGGATCGCCATAAAAGCGAGTACCACTCGTCCTGATAATGGTTTTTGAACGAAGGCGAGGGCTCCAAGCCTCCATATCCTCAATAACGAAGATTTTACGTAAAGCGCTTAGGTAAGTAGCAACCGTCTCCTCATTGCTTGTCCCATCTTCATTTGCTCTGATATCTTGGGATAGAGTCATATTGGAAGCTTGGCAACCTTGATGCCTAGCAAAAGACCTCATCAAACGTCTGGCGGTCATTTCGTTTTTCGTTTTTCCATCGGCTTTGCTGATATCTGAGCGGACAACGCCTTCAAAGTAATTAATGGCAGGATCAAGAGCGAGGCTCCCTTCCAAAGAAAGGCAAGAAGGCCACCCGCCTCGGCAAATAAGGAAAGCCAAACGTTCAATGTCTAAAGACGAGACGCCAGAAATGTCTTCGCTTCCCTTAAAAAGATCTCCCAAACCGACCTCCCCCGTCGAGTCTCCCGACTCAAACAAAGACATTGGGCGCATGGTGAGCCAAGAAAAACGTCCCGTCCCGGAGTGAGACATCTCATTTGAATCAACAGG
>CAVKTU010000077.1:0-6138 GCA_963659395.1 Holdemanella sp.
GGAATGGCGTGGCCATCGCTTCCTTCTCCCTTCTTTCCATCGATTTATTGGCCGCCCTTCTCCTTCTTTTCCTTAGCTATCTCCTCGCTGGCAAGATCTATCGCCGCCATTCCTAAGCCCTTTGCCATAAGAACGAGCTGATTTCCTTTTCTTTGAAGGATCTGATATCGCTTAAGGAAAGTTGCTTTTGATATGAGAGGATGATCCCGGCGAAGCTAATCCCGCCCCTTTCCAACGGATAATCCCGAATGAAATATAGTTCCTTCCGTTCCTCGTTTTTGGCGATATAGCGAGGGGAACGGAGGATCTTTTTCGCTTCGGCGATCTTCGCTAAATAGCTATCCTCCCACCTTTGGGCGAATTCGTTGGCCTTCTTCTCGGCTAAATAACAACGATCGTTGTTCCCGAGCTTAATCCCCAATCCGTCTTTGATTTTCTCCGATAGCCGGCCCATATAGACGTCATCCATTTTCTTTGCCTCCTCTTACATATAGGGAGGAAAGCGAAAAAACGAGACGGAAAGAAAAAAGAAACTATAATTATTGTTATGTATCGTTACGAGAAAAAAGGCGGCCTCTCCTATTCCTTAGGAACGACCCTCACTATCGAAGCCCTTCTTTATAGGCCCGCTTGCCTTAGGAAAATATATATCAACGAAAAGCAGCATCATGATGAAACCTACGATAAAATCGTCTCTTTGTCTCATAAAAACGGTATCAAGATCATTCAAAACAATGCCAAGGTCTTTCATGATCTATCTAGCAAAGACAATGTCATGGTCATCGGGGAATTCGAAAAATTCGTAGGCTCTCTCCCTCCAGGAAACCATTTGGTCTTAGTAAACCCGATGAACCAAGGCAACCTCGGCACCATCATCCGTTCGGGGCTCGCCTTAGGAATCGATGGGTTGGCCATCATCTCCCCCGCCGCTGATATCTTCGACCCAAAAGTCGTCCGCGGCTCCATGGGTGCCCTCTTCCGTTTGCCTTTCCGTTATTACGCTTCCTTTGAGGAATACGAGGAATCGTTTCCTTCCAACCGCCTTTATCCTTTTATGTTGCAGGCCCGTCAAAAACTTAATGACGTCACGCCGAAAACGCCTTATTCCTTGATTTACGGCAACGAAGCGACGGGGCTTCCTTCTTCTTTCTTATCCAAAGGGGAACCGCTCATAATCGAGCAATCATCGAGCGTCGATTCCCTCAATCTCGATAACGCCGTTTCGATCGGCTTATACGTTTTCAAAACCAAGGCCAAACAGCCCTAGTCCTCTAAAACAAGAATATTCTTTAACGATCCTTTGATCGTCGTTTCCTTCGATTCATGGCCGTATTTGTCAACGCTAGCGGCATCGCGCATCTCATGGGTCAAGCAAGAAGGCCCGCCGATGCAACCGCCCACGCACGCCATGCCTTCGATGAAATTATTGGCTTTCCTCTCGCCTTTGTTCGCTAAAAGGGCCTTCCGACATTCTTCAAGGCCATTGCCGACGATCCCTTTCACCTCGAAATCGATACCCTGTTCCTTAATGGATTCGGCGACCGCCTCGCTTAAGCCGCCACACCTGGCGAAGATGCGCCCGAAATACGAGGCGTTATCGAGATGCGATTCGGGAAGGGAAGACAAAACGATATCGCGGCTATCGATCAAGGCCTGTAGCTCTTCGAAGGTGACGACGCAGTCGACGTAAGAGGAGCTTTCCCCCTCTAAGGCCTCCATCTTCTTGGCGATGCAAGGGCCGACGAAGCAGACTTTGGCCTTCGGATCGGTCTCTTTGATGTATTTGGCTAGGGCCGCCATCGGCGAGAGGGAACTGCTTACCTTATCGCTAAGCTCGGGGAAGGCGGTTTTGACGTATCTTACAAAAGCGGGACAGCAAGAAGAGGTCAAGAAACCCTTCTCGGAAAGCTCTTTGGCTTCGTGATAGGCGACCATGTCGGCCCCTAGGGCGGCCTCCAAGACGGCGTGGAAGCCAAGACACTTGATGCCGGTGATCACCTGCCCTAATTTGGCATAATGGAATTGCGAGGAAACCGAAGGGGCGACGACCATATAGGCATTCCATTTCCCTTCGTCGTTTCCTTTCATGATATCGATGCAATCGAGGATATAGCTCTTGTCCATGATGGCGCCGAAGGGGCAAGAATAGCTGCACGCGCCGCAACGGACGCATTTGCTTTCGTCGATTTCGCTGATGCCATCATCCCTTTCATGGATGGCTTTCACCTTGCAAGCGCTCTCGCAAGGACGGCGGTGATTGATGATGGCTCCATAGGGGCAAGCCTTGGCACAAAGGCCGCAATTGACGCACTTTTCCTTATCGATATGGGCGCGAAGGTTCTTATCGAAGCTGATGGCGTTAAGATGGCAGGCTTGTTGGCAACGATGGGCCAAGCACCCGCGGCAGGCATCGCTAACCTGCATGCCGCCGATCGGGCATTCGTCGCAAGCCGCTTCGATCACTTCCAGAAGATTGGGGTTCTTCTTATCCCCGCCCATGGCGAGTTTGATGCGGTCGACGACGATAGCCCTTTCCTTATAGATGCAACATCTCATCGTCGGACGGGGGCCGGGGGCGATTTTCTTCGGGATGTCGGGAATATCCGCCTCCAAGGTGCCGTTATAATAGCTTCGCGCCACCTCTTTTAGGACTTTGTATTTGAGTTCTTGAACCTGCGTGTCGAATTTTAGTAATGCCATATGCGCTCCTTTTAGAAATAATAAACGGCGATCTTTTTGCCCATCGCCTTGAACAATTTGGCGAGTTCGTCGACGAGTTTTAGTTTGATGGTGATATCGATATGATAAGACGGATCCTGATGGGCGGGATTGACCGCGCAGCCGACATAGAAATCGATGTCGGTGGCCTCTTCGAAGAGCATTTTGCTAAGCAAAGAGACACCATCTTGCTTATAACTCCAATCGAAATAGCCTTTGTTCGCCCCCAGATAATCCTTGCCCATGCTAACAAGGCGGTTGAGGGTGATGACCCCTTCCGTCACCAAATCCACCCCCTCGATATAGGAGATGGGCGGGATGGATGGATCGACGTAATCGAGCTCGGTGCCGATTTCCTTATGGAGGTAATTGACCACCACGTGGGCGCTGCTGCCGCCGCTAACGATATAGCGGTCCGCGGGCGAGAAGAAGAGGTCCATCATCTTCTTGTCGTCGTCTTTGGAAGTGGCTGGCCCCACCATATAATGGGCATGGACGCGTTTCCGACGCCGCAAAACCGCCGATGTCGTGTCATCGCCGGGCCGGCCATTATAGAGGGTGTCGCAATGATCGGTTAAGAGGGTGGCGAGGTTTTTGCTGGAGATCGAAGGATCGTATAAAGCGCCCATATAGGAAGCTATCTCCCCTTCGCTCCAGCCGAAATTGAGGGTTTCGCCGATGCCGGCGTGCAAGACGCCGTCGCTCATCATGATGATGGTGTCGTTTTCTTCTAATTTTCCCGAGGCAAGGGCGATTTTCTTGCCGAAGATCGTTCGTTCGTTATAGCCTAAGGGGATGACCGAGCCACCCGAGATATAGACGGGCGTCGGATTGTCGTAATTGGCTAAATGAAAGGTGTAATCGGGCAAAACCTCCAAAATGGTGAAGGTGCTATAAGCGACGTTGCCGCGATTTTTAGCAAGCGGCAAGGTCTTGATGATGCTTTCGACCGCCTCATCGAGCGAAACGCCGCCCGAAAGCAAAGAAGAGAGCATATTGGAGGTAAGAGTCGATAGAATCGAGGCCTGAACGCCGCTTCCTAACCCATCGGCTAGGACCATCGTGACCTTGCCCTCGGGGCTATAACGGGTCTCGACATGATCGCCGCATAGCTCCTCCCCGACGTGATTGAGGGAGCTATAGGCCATCTCGAGGACGTCATTCTTGTCAAGCATCTTCCTTTTCGCTTTCCAAAACGTCCCGGAGTTTAGTGAGGGCGATTTTCGTTTCGGCCGTCGTCTCCCCCAACAAAGAGGCGATTTCCTGAACGGCGCGCATATTCTTATCGATCACTTCGGAGGTGATCTTGGCCGTCTGCTCGAGCATCCCTTCCTTTTGTAGGCGCGCCTTTTCTTCTTTGGTCACATCGCGAAGAAGGGCGATGAGGATATGGTATTCGCTGACATAGACGATCGATCCCTCGACGATTTTGTCGGAATTTAGGAGCGAGAGCTTCCGATGATGGATGTTGCTGCCCCCTAAAGCGAAGCCAAAGCATTCGGGATCGAAGAATTCGGAGATGGGATGCGACAAAAGAGCGGCCCCCGCCAATCCCAAAAGCTTGCAAGCCGAAGGGTTGGCGAGCTCAATTTTAAGGTCGTCGTCAAGGACGATGACGGAGGAATCCATCGATTCGACGATGGTGTTTGAGAAGCTTTGCGACTTCTTCATGAGATATGGAAGGCACATCTCTAGCGACGCCTTCCCCTCCAAGACGGCGATGGCTTTATCGCGACAAGAGGGATAGCCGCAGCAAGAGCAATTAAGCTCGTCTTTCTTACTCGTTTTGCCGATTCGGGCGAGGACTTTGGCGATTTCCTCCTCCGAGAAGGAAGGGACATCCTTCTTTTCGTCAGGATATTTCGTTTCTAATTCCCCTTCTTTCAATGAAGGGACTTCGAAATCCTTCTTGCCCGCCATTTCGTGGGTCAATAGATAACCGTTGAAGAGGGAACGGCGGCTTTCCTTCATCGCCGGGCCGCCGATGCAAGAGCCTTCGCAGGCGCTCATCTCGATAAAGGAATGCCTGATTTTCCCTTCTTTGATCTCCTTGATGAGGGAAAGGCAACGCTCCATCCCGTCGACATATAGGTAATGGTAGTCCTCCTTCTTCTCCATAGTTAGGAGGATCCCGCCCCCCGTCGGGAAGAGCCTTGCTAGCGATTTTTCGTCTTTGGCAGGCTTATCATCGGGCGATATCGTTACCTTTTTCTCTAAGAGAAGTTCCTCCAATTCATCGAAGGTGATGGCGACGTCGACCAAGGAATGGTGCTTATCGGCCTCTTCTTTCTTGGCGATGCAAGGGCCGATGAAGACGACTTGGGCCCCTGACTCCTTCTCCTTGATCATCTTTGCGTGCGCTAGCATCGGGCTAAGCACAGGGCAAAGATACGGCAATAGTTCGGGATAATGCTTCTCGAAAAGGAGGTTGACGCTATAGCAGGCGGTGCTGATTAGGATATCGCTCTTCCTTTCGGATAAGAGGCGGTCATATTCGCGCTTGACGAGGGTCGCCCCGCGCGCCGTCTCCTCCACGTCATCGAAGCCGACCTTCAAAAGGGCCTCTTTCATGCTATGGAAGCTACAACCCGCGAAGGCGCTAAAAAAGGAAGGGGCGATCGAGGCGATGACCCTTCCTTTCTTTCGTTCCAAGATGTCTTTGAGGCGTCCTAAATCCGAGCGGATGCATTTGCATGATTGGGGGCAAACTTCATAGCATTTGCCGCATAAAACGCATTCCTCGGGGATGATCGAGGCTTGGCCGTGATGGAAGGCGATCGATTTAGTCGGACAAGAACGGATGCATTTATAACATCCGCGACAATCGTTTTCCTTGCTATAAAGAACCGCTTCCATAAGCTACCTCGTTTCTTTCCTTATTGTAACAAAGGAAGGACGTTGGTGTCGAAGATTTCGGGGACTTTTTCGGGAGTGACGCCGACGACGATCTCATCGTTTATTTTGATGGTGACGGCATCGTGCGAGCATTTGCCGAAGCAAAAGGCCGCCTTGAGGGAGATGGCTCCCTCAAGGTTCCGTTTTTTGATTTCCGCGCGAATGGCCTCCGTCACCTCATAGGAACCCTTAAGGTGACAGCTAGAGCCCACGCAAATGGCGATATTGACCATCTTAGTTGCCTTTATAGGCCGCTTTGAGGATCTCGATCATCTCGGGCACAAGCGGGACGCGGGGATTGGCTGGCGAGCATTGATCTTCGTAAGCCAAATAGGCAATCGTTTCGAGGTTTTTGTTCCAAAGCTCCTCATCGGGGACGAGCGATTGGAAGTTCATGTCGATGCCGATTTCCTTGCCGAGATTCATCACCGCTTCGGAAAGGTTCTTCGTCGCCTCTTCAGGGGTGGCGGCCGGGATGTCGAGCATCTTGCAGATTTGCTGATATTTCTTATCGCATTGGTATTC
>CAVKTU010000078.1:0-6087 GCA_963659395.1 Holdemanella sp.
GACGGTGAGTTCAATCTTCTTAAGCCTTTTAAAATAATTCGCGTATGCGCTAGGATTCTCCAATTCCAAATTCGCGATGGCGGAATAGGCTCCTTCAAAGCGTTGGCGGAAGGCGCCGACTAAGGCTTCGGTCCAGATGTTGGTGCTATTGAGGGCGCCATAGATGCTGCCAATGTAATTGCCCTCGGCGCTATATTCGGCAAGCGCATTGAAGGTGAGATCCCAATATTGCTTGATGGAAGAGGAAGCCGGGCCGTAATAATGCTCCAAGAAATCGTTCAACAAGTCTTCATAGCTTAGCGATGTGTCCCACATGAGCTTGCTTTCTATATAGATCCTAGCTTCTTCAAAGCAGGGCACAACGGTATCTAAAGGACCTTGGGTATACATGTAGCTAACCCCGAAGCGACGGTAAAGCTCATACATGTTGGTGACGGTGCTCACGTTATAGAAATTGAGGAAATAATGGCTGAAATTAATGTCATATAGATAGCAAAGGATGCGGCCGCCAGCTAGGACATTCCATCCTTGGATCGCTTTATAATAGGTGTCGTTGCTCACCGAATCCAAAGAGGCGGAGAAATCCGTCCCAATCGGAGCGAAATAGAAATAAAGCTTGTCGTTAGGAATGACTTTATCCGAATAAGGGACGTATCGCCCTCCTTCTTCCTTCACCGGAGGAGTGACGGTCTCCATGTAGGAGAAGACGACATAGCGTATTTCTCTGCCTGGTTCTTTTTCGTTTATATAAGCCTCGGTTTTGGCGATCACGTCGTTCATGAAGGCGATCTGAAGCCCAGAGGTATTGCAGCCCCATTCGTTTTTCGCCTTTAGGCAACGTGAACAAGTGCAGAAATTGGCGTTGTCCTGCTGCCCGAACATGAAATAAGTCACTTCAGGGTGGGATTTGATCCTTTCGATCATCGCGTTGGCCACCATCTCAACGAGTTTTTCCCCGCCGGTATAACAAAGCTGATTGTAGTTCGGCTCGGTATAAGCATTGGCGAACCAATCATCCTGCCATTCCCCAGAAGCGACCTTCTCCGTTCTGTCGGCAATATTGAAATACGGTCCATCAAGTTGCGAATGGCCAAAGCCATACCAATCCTCGGCACTATATTGGTTCACTAATCTCAAGCGTTTGGTGAGAGTGGCGTCATCGTTGACGGTTTTATAGCCGATGACGCGGGTGTCGAAGCTGGGGATGACGACCTCATCTTTGATTTGGCAAATGACGGATTCCTTGGTTTGGAAATAATATTCATCCCCGGCGTAGGCTTCATAGCCAACGGCGTCGTGAAGGAAATCGTAAACGCCATAAAGGGAGCCTTTGTTTTCGGCGGAAGTCCCATAGATGTAAACATTCTCTCCTTCGCTATAAATGTGGTAGCCCGAAAGACCATAGTCGTCTTTTGCGCTGTATGACGGGGAAGAAAGAAGCTGCTTCGTCAAGCCAAGCGAGATGTATTTGCTCGGGTTTTTGACGTCAGTAACGACATCGATGGCGCAACCGGAAGATTTCTCCAGGAAATAACTAAGCTCGCTCGCAGCTAGGCTTAGCGAAGATGATTGAGTTTCCGGGACGAGGATTTTATAATCGCTCACCCCATCGGAAACGAAGGTTAAGCTTTCCCCGGTGTCTTCCGAGGATGATGAAGTCTGGCTTTGTTCATCGGGTCCCGAAGGGGAGCAAGAAGCCAAGGCCAATAAAGCCAAGGCGAGCAAAGAGCGGATTTTCGCGTTCATATCAATTGGCTCCTTTCACACTGAATTCGATGCGTTTCGACGTGACGTTATAGAACTGGTCTCTGACGTTTATGAGCAAAGAATATTTGCCTGCTTTGCTTAATTTAAACGAGGTCGAAGAGACGCTATAAGAAGAATAATCATCTTTATCTAGATAATAAGTCACTTTCCCGCTGTCGTCTTTGAGTAAGACGATTCTCTCATATTCTGGGGTAAGGAGAATCATAGTCAGGACATAGGAGGAAGAATCGTCGGAAACCGAATAAGAAGGCAGGGTGATTTCTTCGCCAACGTCATACGTATCTTTTAGCGACGAAGTTAGTTCAAGCTCTGGATCGTTAGGTTCCATAGCGCTAAAGAGACGGGTTGTTTTCGAGGAATTCCCCTTCGTATCGGTCGCTATGAATTCGAATCGATAGAAACCGTATTCATCGAAGACCAGGCTGTTAGAGGAAGTCGGATCGAGTTCGATTCTCGTCTTGTTCGGTTTGGTGACGGTCAAGGTGAAAGACGTCACGGAATTAAGGACGTCATAAGCCTCTGAGGCCGGGATGGTGATCGTCGATCCAACCATTTGCTTGACCGCGGGGAGGGTGGGCAAAGAAATCTCAGGCCCGACCTCGTCTAGAAGGCTCGCCCTGCCGCGATACCCGAATGGTTGGTTGTTGATTTTGCTAATCGCGATGGATCGGCCTGAATCCAAGAAGAAAGAAAGGCGGATATGATCCACGAACCCGCTAAAAGCGGCTCCGTCGTCATTTTGCCCAAGAACCATAATAGGCAACCCCGAGCCAACGCTGATTTGGCGAGTGGAATTGTCATAGCTTAAATAAATGGTCCCATCGCTATCCAGCGTCAAATCAACATAAGAATTGGATGGGGAGGAAATAAGGAATTTCCCGCCTTTTTGAACAATGGATAGGGTAACCGTGTCTTTGCCATCGCTAAGTTTGACGGCCACTTCTTCATTATCGACGATATCGGGGGTAGTGAATTTCAAAGTGAGTTCGGAAGGTTTAAGGTTACGCAAGAAGGAAACCTCGCCTTTCGCGCCGGATTTGAAGTTGACCGCGTTTTCGGATACGCTGGCCTCCCCATCTCCATAGAAATAATTCTCTTGTTTTGAACCTTGGGCTACGTCAACGACAGGAATGGTGAATTCTTTTCTGATGGAGGAAGCCACATAGGCGATTTCGACGCTATCGCCTTGGGGGGTAAAACTATTTCCTTGGAGTTTTTCCCCGTTTGCGTAAATCTCAACAGGGCAATCAATCGGGAAATCATCGCCTGGCATCTTCGCTTCGATCAGAGGCAAGGAAACCTCTTCGCTCGCAATGAAGGCCTTTGGCAAGGCGACATCGCCAAGGAAGATGGGCTCACTAAGGTTTTTGACCGTTATTTTCAAATCCGAAAGAGTGGCTTGGTTAAGGTAATCAAAAGCCTGATAACGGAAGGTGTAAACGCCTGTTTTCTCAGGCGTGAAGGAGTTTCCGCCAAAAGAGCTCACTTTCCCGTCTGAATCAATCAAAAGCCTGCTTTTTTTGATAACGCCGGAGCCTCCGGTAACGAAGAAATCATCAAAGCTAGGCAAATTCAAAGTCGAATAAGCGGTCATTTCCGCTTTGTAATAAGGAAGCGTGCCAAGCAAAGGGTAAGAGGATTTGCTGCAGCTTAAAAAGATAGTCTCTTGACTTTCGTTTAGGAAACGGTCACGGGAAGTATAGACGATTTCATATTCGCCGATATGGGTCGGGATGAAGGCGCCATCGCTAACGGAGACGTCGATCTTTTTCCCATCCCCGGGCAAGAAATATACTTTGCAGTCGATTTGAGGAAAGCTACCGTCGAATTCATCGAGGGACGAAGCTTCAAAAAGCGGATAAGGGCGCCACAAAACGGCGTCAGGGATGGTTGAATTGCCCGCCAAATCAACGGTGATTTTCGGCGCATCATTATCAAGATAGACGTCTTCGGATAGGCTTAAGCCTCCGATGGAGGTGAAGAGGACGTCGCCAGAACCGGTGGAGAAATCCTTCGCCTCAAAATTAATAAAGGCTAAATTAGATGTAAAACCGGCGAAGGGGTCGGTGGCGTGATCGGCCTTGCTATTCAACCCTACGATTTTCCGCTTTGCGCTAGGGGCAAGGTAATCGGGATAGCCATAAACATCCAATGAGGAAGCGTCCAAATAGAATTCCGCCTGGTGGTATACGCCACCGGAGCTATTGGCGCGGAAGGAAGAATAAATAGAGGAGCCATAAAGGGAATCGCTATGCCTTTTTTTGTCGGTTTCGTACCCATAGAGCGTTTGATCGTTGGCCCCGGCTTTGACGTACATCGCCTCGCCTTGGCAATTGACCGGACCGCTATCAACGCAATTGATGGTGACGTAATTGTCTTCGTCATAGGCATCAATGATTTTAATGTTGAAGGTCGTGAAATCGGCGGAACCCACGGTGGAGGAATCGATTAGGAAACTGACTAAAGGCGTTTTCGTCCCAAGCTTATCTAACTCAAGGGGCTTGCGGAAGGAAAGGGAGCCGCCGGTTTTGAAGGTCGCCTTCACCCCGGTAAAGGATTCGTCGTAAGAGAAGGCCCCGCGATTTAAGGTGACGGCCTCATTGGCTTTAAACAAATCGCAAGCGGAATAATCAACGCGGATAGTATGGGTTTCTTTCTCTTCGTGCCCATCAAAGAAAGCGCGGTAGGTTAATGCATACACCCCTACTTCTTCGATGGTCAATCTGCTTCCGGAATAAACGGCCCCGGAAGGCGAGGTGATGAGGATATCGGCCGTTTTGCTTTGCCCATTATAGGAAAGGGTCTTGCTAGGTATGTCCAATGAATCGCCGACGGAGAGGGAGGAAGGTATCGTCCCTTCGGCCGAAAGACCCGTCGGAGGCAAACTCAAACAAGGGCCCAGCGCAAACAAAGCAAGAAACAACAACATTTTTTTCTTCATATTCACGTATCCTTTCCGTTTCTTTGAGGAAGAAACAAACTAGCCTTTTATCCCTCCTACGCTGAGGTTGACCATCAAACGCCTGTTGAGAATGGCGAAGACGATGACGATGGGAGCGGCCATGAGGAAGATGCCGGCTAAGCGCGTCGGCGTATTCGCGAGTTCGGTAGTCAACACGTTTTGGAATTCGAACATACCGTAAGCGGCGACGGGGTGGGAGGGAAGATAAACCATCGGAATCTGATAATCGTTCCAATAAGTGATGAAATTAAGAAGGAAAACGGTCATGATGGTCCCGACGCTCAAGGGCAAAATGATCTGAGTCATGATGCGCAAATGGGACGCGCCATCGATTTTCGCCGCCTCCGAATAAGCCATGGGGATGGATTTGAATTGGGCATAGAAAACCAAGAAATAGATGCCGAGGAAATTCGCCTTCATGATGAATAGGCCGATGAAGGTATCGAAGATGCCGAGAGCTTTCGCCATTTGGATTTCGCTAGGAAGAGCACCGACGATAGGGAGAGCCATGGTAATGATGACGATTGAATAAATGACCTTGGAAAAGCGGAAATTGAAACGCGCCACCGCATAAGCCACCAAGCAAGGGGTGATGGTCGCGGCCAAACCGCAAAGAAGGCTATAAAGCAAAGAATTGCCGAATAAATCCATCATATAGAAATAGGTATACGAATCCGTGTTGGCGTCATACACCGTGACATAGAAATTTCTATAAGCCGTGACGTAATTATCGAAGGAAAAGGCGGTTGGCCAACCCGTTGTGTTGCCCATGAAATCATATTCAAAAGGGCTCTTAAACGTCGTCAAAAGGGTCCATATGACTGGGAGAAGAAGGCTAATTGTGTAAAGCAAAAGGCAAACAAAGAGCACGAGCGCCAGCCAATTGAAAGGCTCTTTGACCCTGTTTCTGCGCCTTGTGGTTCGGGAAAACATCGTAAGGTTTTTCATGCGTTATCCCTCCTCATCAAGAAACGGTTGGCTAAGAAAGTCAAAGGCAAGACGATGATGGTGCAACATAGACCCAGCGTCGAAGCGTATGGATATTCGGAAATGCCTAAGCTTGGGTCATTGACCAAACGGAAAAGGTAATAGCCAATCGTCCAATCCCTGTATTCGGCGTTGGCACCGAAGAAAGACCAGAGGTTGGCTTGGTTGGTGAAGATGGTCGCGATTCCCGAAATCAAGAAAGTCGAGATGGTCGGCAAGCATTCGGGAATTACAACATGGATGAGCTGACGGAGCGGTCCGGCGCCGTCGATTTTCAAGGCGTCATTGATCTCCGGGGAAATCTGTTCCATAGCCCCAGTATAAAGAAGGACCTGCGAGCCAAATCCGATCCAAACCGCATAGAAGAGGAT
>CAVKTU010000079.1:0-6016 GCA_963659395.1 Holdemanella sp.
TATTTGTACGCAAAAGAAAATCAAAGATTAGAGCTAAAAAATGCGAATGGTGGCTTGCCAGTTTCAATTTATGAAACATATTGCAGCTTCGCCAATACCTTCGGCGGAGTAATTGTCTTGGGCGTCAAAGAAGGAAAAACCAAAAACGAAATAGTCGGTGTTAGCGAACCGCAAGCGTTAAAGAAAGATTTCTTCAACGCAATAAACAACAAAAACAAAATTTCTATTTGTTTGGGAGGAGATGAGCTTTGGAAGGAAATCTCAATCGGCGAAAAAACAATCGTAGAAATACAGGTGCCCGAAGCGCCAAAAGAAGCAAAACCGGTCTATTTGAATCACAATCCGCTTTATTCATACATCAGAAGGGGCGATGGTGATTTTCTGGCCAGCGAAACCGAAAGAAAGTCGATGGAACTTGACTCTTTTTTCTCAAAATCCGACATGAGGGCCAACGAGTTCGGCATAGCTTTTGACGACTTGAACAAAGAGACGCTTAAGGAATATCGCTCGGCCTTCAACGCCGCGAACCCTAACAATATTTTCGCATCGCTTAACGATTTTGATTTTTATAAATCGATAGGTGTATTAGTTAAAAAAGGCGATCAATATTTGGCAAGTGGCGCCGGGTTTTTGATGTTCGGCAACTACATCAGCATCAAGCAGATATATCCCGGATTCGATTTGGACTATCGCGAAAATTTCTCACAGTCGTCACGTTGGGATTATCGTCTCGATGCCAGCGATTTGTCTTGGAGCGGTAACGTTTTTGACTTCATAAGAACGGTCATCATACATATGAGGCCTTCTTTGCCCAACCCCTTTCATTTGAATAAAGATGGCATCAGCGAAGATGGCGGCAAGCTTGTGCTTGAAATCATAAGAGAAGGCATCGTCAACGCATTAAGCAATTGTGATTTTTTGCTATCTGGCGGCGTCAATGTTCTTTTAGAAAAAAACAAAATAACCATTAAGAATGCTGGACGTATGCGTTTGCCTTTAAACCTTGCCCTCCTAGGCGGAGATAGCGATCCTCGAAATGTCGGCCTTATGAACCTGTTGCATTTGATAAAAATGGGGGATAAGGCCGGAACTGGCATTCCAAACATTCTCTTGAAGATGAAAGAATTATCTTATCCAGAACCTTTTTGGGAAGAAAAAGCCTACCCGAATAAAGTAATCTTGACCTGTTTTTTGACCCAATTAGGCAAGGGGGGCAAAACAAGCAAAACGGTTAATGACGATATCGTTTCCTATTTGGCCAAAAACGGGCCAAAAGGAATCGGTGATATCGGAAAGGCTGTTAACAAAAATAACGTGACCATATCGTTAGCTTTAAAGGATTTAAAAGAAAAGAACATCGTAACCGACAATGGCAAGACGACAAAAGGGAAATTGTTTTATCTCGTCTAACGCGATCATTGCGCTGGGTATAGCAAAAGGGAAAGCGGCGCGGCGAATTTCGAAAGGTTCGGTAAACTAAGCGACAAGGATCTGGGATCGGAAGAAGAGAACGTAAGCTAAGGGACGCGCCATAGAGACGCTTTGTTTGAAGTAGAATCGAGGCTTTTCATTTTAACCATAAATCCGTGTGCATCTAGATGCGGTGTAATTTCAACGATGCTTTGTATATTAATTCTTCAAGCCTATGTAGTTTAAGTTCGCCTATGGCAGGGCGATGAAAAAACCGCGCAAAAGGCAAATATGAATTGACTTTTTTCTTAACGATTTTATCTTGTTATGAGCCATAAATAAGGAGAACCGCTTACATGTCAAAAAGCCAAGGTCGGATAATGATCGTCGTCGCCGTTCTGATGACTCTTTCTAGCTGCGGGAAAGAGGGCGCTTCCTCTTCGCAGGGAGTTTCCTCGGACGCCAATGAAAGATTAAGCAATTTCATTGACGAGGCCAAAAAAGGCTTCGAATTGATCGGAAACAAAAAACAACGATGCAAGGACTTATCGGGCAACGATTTGTTCACCAATGTCTATACCTATGATTTCACGTTTGAAAACGATGAACGTGGCACGAGGACATCGCAGGTTTTTAGTTACAAATACAAAGGGGAGACGCAAACGAGCTCGATCGACGTTGTCAGAAGCCCCGATGGCTATGTCGCTCAGGAATACATCGATTATCGTAACGAAATGGCTTATTACAAAGTTCCCGACGATGACGGGTATTATAGTTTCTATGACGAATATTTCTCTAATCCCTTCGATATCGTTTCTGTCGACGATTTCTCTCTTCTTTCCGAAGACGATGGCTATTCTTATTCTTTAGCGAATGGCAAACTCAATTCCTTTGATTATTTCTTAACCGGCAATAGCGAGCCCCTTTCAAGCCTTTCTTTGACAATCGAAGACGATGGTTCGGCTTTTATTGAGAGCCAATCGGTTGGCTTCACGGGCCGCACTCTCGATAGCGACAATAATTACATCCGTTGCACTTGGGACTACCATTCGAGTTTCGAGATATACGATTTAGGCGTAGCGCATATTGACGGGGCGACGCCTAGCGATAATAAAGACAATGCCGAATTATCCTCATTGTTATCGGCCGTCAATGACAATTTCACTTTGACTTGTAGCATTCTTAGCCCCACCACGGGCGAAGAGGTGGGCAGTAAGAAAATCAGCTATTTCGATGGCGAATCTTACTATATTCAAACGGATAGCGGCGATACGACGATGGTCAATGATTACCTTTATCACAAGGATCCGTTTAGTGACGACGATGAGACGCTTTATGAATACCGTTATGACGAAGCGAGCAAGCTTTGGCATAAATCTGATTTGTCTTCGAGCAATAGCTATAACATCTTGCCGCAAAGCAAGGAGATGTTCGTGCCTAACCTTTCGAAGATGAGCAAAGATATCTTCGCTGATGCGACCGATGACGATGGCTATTATTTCGTCAACAACACCGATGCCGTCCCTTTTGCGGGCGCCGGTTTCTTTTCCGAGGCGGAGACGTTGCCTTATTTTAGCTTAGGATATGGCTATACCGCCAAGATCAAAAAGGAAGGGGAGGATATCGTCGCTTTGGTCGATTTCCTTTATCCTTACGATTCCTCGACCGTCTTAAGCGTTCGCTATAAGGCCGTTTATTCGAATATCGGGACCACGACGGTCCCCGAAGTGGATTTATAGGAGGGCAGAAAGATGAAAAAAGACGCTTTAACGGTTATTTCTTGCTTAGGGCTATTGTCCTTGGCGGCGTGTGGCAGTTTGAATGATGAATATAACGTCCCCGATTTCGTTTATCAGGAGATCGCTTTGGCCTCCTCCTCTTACAAGATGCGGGCGCAAGAGAACGAAAAAATCAGCAAGGCCAACGGCGAAACGATGGTGGAGAACGTCTATCAATATGATGTCACGAACGTTCATGGCGATAACCCAGCCATCAAGAAGACGATCTCCCAAACGACTTCCTCGGGCTTCTCTTCCTCGTCTTTCTCTTATATCAAAGGCGAGAGGGGCTATGTCGCGGAAGAGATCCTTAATTACAAAAACGAAGTCGAGGAAATGGAAGCGCTCGATGAAGATGGCAGCAAAGTCATCTACGATCATGAATTCGCCAATCCCTTCTCCTTTTTAAAGAAAGGCGATCTTATTTCCGTCGAAGGAAAGGATGGCCATTACCGCATTAGCGATAACAAAAAGCAATTGTTTGCTCGGTATTTGTTCGTCCCCGGCTATCAAATCGAAACCGCTGAATTGCTCTTTTCGGGCGAGAAGCTTGAGAAAGTGCATTTGGAATCGCCTTGCTTCGAAATCACTTACCAAGACGCATACACGAGCAATTACGTGCCAAGTTTCTTGCAATATAGCGTCGATTGTCATCTAAGCGAGCTAGGCGAGGCTAACTATCCTCATTTAGAGCCGGAAAAGAGCAAGGACAAAGAAAAAGAAGAGATATTGGGGAACGCCCTTAAGAAGATGGGGACCAATTACACGATGATTATCAACACCCATTACAAAGACGAAGAGCCGAACGCCGATTATGACACTTATTGGTATTTTAATGGCGAGGATGCCGTCTACCATCAGCAACACCTAAGCGACACCAGCAAGCAATTCGATCTCTATTACAAGAAAGACGCCTCGAAGAGCTCCGATCTCCTTTATTTATACGATTATGACGAAACGGCGGGGGAATGGGTGTATTACACCCCCTTCGCGGCCTCTAGTTATAACGTCAATCCGCAAGATTATTCGTATTTCTTGCCGAAATTCTTAGAGGTGGCTCCGGAATTATTCGTTTATGACGAGACAAACGACAAATATGTTTGCGAGAACGCTAGCGCCCTTCCGTATTTAGGCAACGCCTTCTTAGGCGGCGGATATAAAGCCAGCTATTTCACCCTCGGCATGGGCGATCAGGCGGAAATATACCTAAATAAGGATAAGACGCAAGTCGCCAAAGTCGTCGTTGGATATAACGAAGTCGATAGCGATGGCTATGACGTCTCCCGTTCCTATACGATGACGTTCTTAGACGTCGGAACGACGAAAATCCCATCATTTGTGGAGGAATAGGCGATGAAAAAGAAAATCACGTTGGTTTGTTTGTTGGCTTCTTTGCTTTTGGCGCCGCTAGTATTGAGCGCTTGCGAACAATCCAAAGGCGATGACAATAGTTCCGTTAGTTCGCTTATTAACATCCAAACGCCCGAGAAGACGACTTTGGAAGTGGGCGAAAGCGAGATGTTAGAAGTTAAATTAGACGCTTCATTGGAAGGCAAAAGCGTCAATTGGTATTCGAGCGACCCTAGCGTCGTGAGCGTTTCCCAGAAAGGGAAGATCATCGCCTTGAAGGAAGGAACCTCGGAAATCACCTGCAAGTCCGAGGGATTTACTTCCCCTTCGCTTCTTATCACCGTCATCCCGAAAGCGGGCCCTTCGATCGTTATCGACGCTCCAAGCAAAGCCGAAATCGAAGTGAACGAAGAATTGCAACTCGTCTATAAGGTGAATGGCCTTAGCGATGAAGGGATTAGCTTCGTCTCCGATAACGAGAACGTTTCCGTCTCCTCCTCTGGCCTCGTCAAAGGGTTATTGGTTGGCATTAGCCATATATATGCGCAAATAGGGGAGGTTTCTTCTAACGAAATCACCTTGACCATTCTTCCCGAAAGCGCTGGCCTAAGCGTCTCTTTGAAAGAGCCGATGCGGAAGTCGCTCATTCCGGGAGATTCCCATCAACTTGTCAGCCAAGTGACGGGGAACCGCAATAATTATCCATTGGAATACGTTTCAAGCGATTCTTCTATCCTTTCGGTTGATGAGAAGGGGAAAGTGACCGCTTTAAAGGAGGGGAGCGCTTCAATCACCCTTAAAGTGCATGATACATCTTCCAATCCCGTTTCCTTTGCTGTCATAAGCGAATACGCGGCCGTGGAATCCGTTTCCTATCCGGAAACATCCATCGATATCGTTAAAGATGAGCCTTTTGCCTTCGAAGAAGTCGGCATTTTGCCAGCAACGGCCGATTATCGCTTCTCTTTGAAGTCAAGTAATCCGTCTTTGGTTTTGGTCGATGGCGACACGATAACGGGCAGGGACGTGACCTCTTCCCCCGTGAGCGTTACTATCACCGCCGGTACGAAGACTTGCGAAGTGCTAGTCAACGTCAAGGCCGCTTTCGATGTTTATTTGCCTAAGGTCAAAGAGAAATTGGAGCAAGCCCATTCGAAGGAAGCAGCCTCCGCCCAAAGCGGTCATCTATATCTTCTCGACCAAAACGCCAAGGGGGAGGATACGACCTACGATAAATATGATTTTGAGGTGTATAGCGATAACCGAAGCGCCACCAATCACCAAAAGAAAGGGACTTATTCCTATTACGATAAAAACGAAAGGGTGTCGTTCACCTACTATAACGACGATTTGATCGAATATACGGAGACCTACGATAGCATGGGCAAAGTTAGCGACACCAGTATTTTGAAAAAAGACGTCGTCGAAAGCGAAGGAAGCGACTATGGCGAAGTTCAGAAGGCGATCGCCGACAACGC
>CAVKTU010000080.1:0-5985 GCA_963659395.1 Holdemanella sp.
GATCGAGGTTATAGACCATCTCGATCTTGCTATCTTCGGGTAGCGAAAAAGCGGGCATGGACGCCTTGTTAAGGCCCTCTTGCTCGTAATAGATATCGAAGAATTCGTGGAGGTTGGTTTGATAAACGGTCGATAGAGGCTCCGTCCCTTTATAGACGAGCATCTCGATGCGGTTATCGAAGGAATTGTGACCCAAGAAGGTATAGTCGCTCGTCGGATAGCTTGCCATATCGAGGAAAAGCTTCTCGTCGCTTCCTTCTATATCCTTATATAAGACATAGTGGTTTTGCCCTCTGGTGCGGTAGCTATATAGGCTATTATCATCGTTACGATAATACTTATAGCCCTTTTCTTTGATATAACGTTGCCTTAAGGCGGTGAAGCCCTCGCCCTTGATATCCAGGGTTACGCAGGATAGGTAATGCCCTTGCTCATATTGGCGTCCCGCGAAATTGGGGAGGGAATAGAAGCTATAGTCGGCCGAATAGGTTCCATCGAGCATCAGGAAGTCGGTGAAGCCCTCCTTCTCCTCGAGGATCTCTTGAACGGTGCTTTGATAGATGAGGGAGCCTTGATAGATCCAGACGTTAAGGATCTTCTCGCTGCCGAAGGTACTATCGACCGCGCAGTAATCGACGATGAGATCGCCTTTCTTATAGATGCTATGGCGACGCAAGGAGGCGTCTTTGATGATGTCGGAAAGAGAGAAGTCAAGCGCATTTAAGCCCGAAGCGAAGGCGTTAACATCCTCTGCCGTCACTTCGGGGGCGTAATAATACAAACCGAGCTGGCTTCGGCCGTCTTTGCCGTACACTTCCTCGAGGTAGGTGCCGCTTGATCCGCCGAAATGGTAGCAACTATAGGAGGCGGCGTTAGGGAAAGGGAAATCAGCGATCCCATAATCCTTCTCCACCTTCTCTTCGGGGCTAAGAGCCAAGGAAAAGGAGCTTTCGGAGGCATAGACTATTTGCGCTGTGTATTTCGATTTGATGTTAAAGGAAACGAGGAAGCGCTCGAAGGATATCTGCTTAGCGCCCTCTTCGCCATATACGCCATACGTTTTCAATTCATCGATGATCTTTTGGCTTTTGCTTGCCCCTAAAGAAGCGGGCAAAACGAGGGCCATCTCGAAATGTTCCCCCGAAGCGTATTCGAAATCGGGGCAAATAAGAGGAATAAGGGTCTTCCTTCCTTCGGTAGCCTTCTCTGGCAAAGACGATAGATAAGCGTAAGTCGAATAGACGGAACCCGCGAAATAAGGGGCTTGGCTGAAGAGATAGGCGGCGTAATAGCCGGCGCCATACATCGTCGCGATTGGCTCTTCGTCAAAGAAAGGATAATAGGTGTCTTCGCCGATTTTCGTATAGGTCGCCTCCTCGACGTGGGCGACGCAGTAATTGCTCTTAGAGAGGTAACCGCTTACGCTTACCACATCGTTGATCTTCGGGAGATCGCCCTCCGTCAAAGGCTTCACCTTGATCCCGATATAGCCATTTCGTTCATCTTCGGAGGCGACGAAATAATTGCCTTCGTTATCGAAGCTAGCGACGGTGCCTACGAAGCTCACCTTCTCCCCTTCATAGCATAAAACGAAGCTACTTGAGGCATAGGAAGGCGTCGAGCCCGTCTTAAGGTCATAGATCCTCAAATTAATCGGCGAGCCCTTTTCCTTCCAATCCTTATACGGAGCGAAGCTATCTTTATCGAATTTCTCGAAGACGATGGGGTTATAAGGCAATAGGTCGTTGCCGCTTCTCTCGTAGACGTTGAAGGAAGATAATCGCCCATCGAGGCCCACTTTCGCCTCGAAATAATTGGAATAGGCGAAACTGCGGTTCTGGAAATAATTCTTTAATTCGTTGGCGATTTTGCTGACGGTGCAAACGTAGGTGCGCTCCTCCCCTTCGACTTCGACGAAATCGTCGGCGTAGGTGCGGAGGATATCCAGGAAATCGACGGAGAAATAATCCTCGCGCTCGCGAGAGAGGAAATTGCGGCCATAGACGTCCAAGGAAAAGGAATAGATGGAATCGGCGTTGGTTTCCGTGCCGTAAGCGTGATAATAATCAGGGTCGTCGTCGTAACGCAGATAACCGCCCGTATTAGGGGCGTAATAATAGAAATCCTCGCTATAGACGCCGAAAAGGTAATCGGTCTCCTCGTCGACCTTAATGCTTAAGGCGTATTCCGAGGTGTTCTCGATCGCCTCCGAGAGGCTATCGACGTCGACGATGGTTTGCGAGGAATCGTCCCCGCCATTTTGGCAAGCGGATAACAAAAGAACCGCCGATAGCAATAATGAAGCATTCAATTTTCTTTTTAGCATGTTACGCTCCTTGATAACGCACGCATATGCGCGCATATTCATCATTTAATTCCTTAACTTCCATCGTGACGCCGATTTTGTTGCCATCGTTCCAATTACCGCGCAGGAGATACGCGCTCTTGGAGGAATCGAAGGTGTCCCCTTCCTTAAAGAGGGAATCGTTATCGGCGCTTTCGCCGAGTTGGAGGCGGTTATATTCCTTCTTCTCCACTAGCGCCACTTGCTTATAGCGCCCTTCCCTGGAGGCATCCGTCCTCGAATCCCCTTCGTTATTGGAGGCGCCGATCACGTAATAAGAACCGTCGTCTGCCGATGGGATCTCGTTAACATAGGAATCGAAGACGAGTTTCGAAGCGTCTTCGTCCATGTGGCACTTAGAGATACGGCTATCGACGTGATAGACCTTGATGCCCGATATGTCGAAGCCCAAAGGACGGTTGGAATAACGGTTCTTGGCATCGAGCTCATTAAGGCCGTCGGGGGTGTAATATTCGAAGAGAAGGTATTCGTCCATGACACTATGATTCCATGAGGGATTAAAGAGGAAGACCTTGTTGCTGTCTTGGAATTTGGGAAGATCAAAGGTCACTTCGTCGTAGCCATCGAAGCCATAATAGATGGGATCGGACCAGCCTAGAAGCATCTTCGAATAAGGGTCATGGTCGCTGATGTTATAATCCATCATCGAATGGCCCCCTAAGGCCACATTGGAATTGTCGCTAGGATAATAGTCGCGAAGCCCCAGTAAGTGCCCTGTCTCATGGATGATGGCGTGGCAATCGTCCGTGAAGGAATCGATCCCCACCCACATATGCCTAGCTAAGGAAGGACGGGCGAGGTTGCTTTCGGTGGCGAAGGTATGCACCCACGCCCAGAAATGGCCGCTACGAGAGGAAGTCGGGCTCGAATAGACGAACACGACAGCATCGACATAGCCGTCTTGGTTAAGGTCATATTCCCGTAGTTTCTCGTCGGTGGCCGTCTTTAGGTATTGCATGGCGGGCACGCCGGGGAAATAATTGCCGTCGTTTTCGACTTCTTCGACGCTGTAAGGTACCTCGATCACCGAGGTCACCTCCCCTTCGATATCGAGTTTGCCTAAGCTGCTTCTTTTATAGAATTCCTTGACGGAATAATAATTGCCTTCGCCTTCGCTTGATAGATCGTCCTCGAAAAAGGCCCGCTCTATCCGCGCTAAGTCATCGTCTTGGAATTCCCTTTCGCCTTTGAAAGAGCAAGGCACCACAAGCAATTTGAGGGCGCCTGTCCCGCTAGCGGCGACGTCTTCCTTGAATTCGCTGGTGTTTTCGAGAGACAAAGAAGAAGGCAAAAGCCCCGCATCGGGGGCTATCTCCCTCTCCTCGGCTTTAGCGCACGAGGAAAGGGAAAGAATGGCAATGAAGGTTAGAAAGAAGCGTCGCATCTCAATCCCCACGTCCGCTAGTGGCATAAGACATAGTGAAATTAAGCGCGGTCTCGTTATAAGTGAAGGAGACGGTGACGCTCGTCAGCGAAGCATTCGCACTCATCGTGACAGGGAGCGAAGGGAATATGGAATTATAGCCATCGGCCTTCTCGCTTAGCACGACGTTATAGCCTTCTTCGCCGTCTTTTGCGGCATAGGACCATAAGCAGGTCGATTCATCGTAATCATAATCGGGGGTGTTGATAATGGCTTCGGCCACGCCATCGGTCCTCAAATTCACGGATAAAGTGTAGCCATTGTCGCTTCCACTCCATTTTTGCGCCAAATAGAAAACTGGCGTTTCCTCGCTTAGAACTTGAGAATAGGACCATTCGTCATCTTCGAAAGTGATATAGAGGCCAAGGTCGGCTCCGACTTGTAAGAGGAAGAAATCCTCATGAAGGGCATCGCCCGAAGTTTTGTTGAATCCGAAGGCGTAATTGCCGGTGCTTTGAGGGGTGAGGGTGAAGGAAGCGACCTCGCTCTTATTGTCGACGAGATCTTTGACCGTAACCGTGCCGGAGAGTCCATCATCGGCAACGTCGCTGAATTCGAAGGAATATTTCACCGGACCATTGTTACGGACGGCGTATTTCTTCGATAGGACATCTTTAAGGCTAATGCTCTTAGCATCGATCGCAATATCGCGCTTGACGCTAGAAAGGACGGAACTCGTGATGGTAAGCGTGTATTCCTTCTCTTCCGTCGGGGTGAATTCATAGAGATCGATGGGATCGCCGTATTCGCTGACCTTAACGCTTTGTTTGGTGAGGGATGTTCCATCGACGGAGACGCTCACATCTTGCGAAGCGGCATACGGATAAACGCTCGGGCAGAAATAATATTTGACGTTCACGTAAGCGTCCACGCCATCTTGATCGCTTTCGACGACATGGGGCTCGTAGCCATTCGGGGAAATGGTGTAGCACGTCACGCCGATGCTTTCGGGAAGCGGTTCGGTCACGGTGACGTTGAAGGTCTTCGTCACCTTCGCCGTGGCGACTTGGACTTTGCAAGTGCCCGCGGAGAAAGCGTTCAAAGAGATTTTTCCAAACCAGAAAGAGCCCATGATGATATTATCCCCTTCGATCACGCTGACGACGAATTCGTCGATGCCGGAATTAGCCGTCTCGGGAAGGGCGTTTTGAACGCTCAAAGAATAATTCTCGGAATAAGAGAAGGTAATCGTGCTTTCTTCGGTGACTTTGTTTTCGTCTTCGTCGAATAAATCGAAGGAAGAGAAGCGGAAATCATCGAGGTTAATGGGATTCACATATGTCCTCGCCCCGATCGTTTGGGTGATGGCGTATGTCTTCTCGCTATCCGCCACCGCGCCCTCGTTAAGGACCACGACCCCCAATTCGTCATCGAACATGAACGATTCGCTGGCATAAGACGCTATATCGGCATCGAGCTTCGTCAAGGCGCCGTCCGCGTTTAAAGCGTACGAGACCTCAGCGAGATAATAGGTCCAAACATCCTCCCCTTCGAAATAGCCAAAGGAGAAAGAAGGAAGGCCGTCTTTCTTAGACGCCACGAAATTCTTATTGGGATTTACCTTGGCGGCCGCCACTAAAGCGGTCAGGAAGCCCTCGGCGCCATGGCCTTTGAGAACGTCGCTATAACCAAGGAAGCCCTCGAAGGAATATCCGATTTCGTCATATTGGCTATACGGCTTTGAATATTCGTCATCGGAACCTTTCTTGACGGTGACGAGTTCGCCATCTTCGTCGGTGAAGACGTACATGTCATAATCGCCGCTATAATCGGTGCCGTTAAAATGGAAGGCCGGGCCGTTCTTATCGCCGCCGTATTCATAATCGGTGACGGTCGTTTCGTCATCGCCATAGCTGCTTACCGTATGTAAGGAGACGGAACCCGAAGCGACCTTCGAGAAAGAAGCGACCGCTTTCGCGGCGTCATTCTCTAGGTCCTCGATGGTGAGGTCATCGCTTACCGATGAGGATGAGGAGGCGCTAGACGAAGAGCTAGATGAGGAAGAATCCCCTCCTTGGCCGCCGCATCCGGCAAGCAATAGGGCCAAGGCCAAAGGGAAGACGATTTTGGATTTTTTCATACGAATAAACTCCTTTTTCTTTGGAACGAGGCTATTTTTGTCTTGTTTCGTCGATTGTCAATTAAAGTGTACCCCGGAAAGTGGACAACAAAATCAACACTTTCCCCATATCGCGGA
>CAVKTU010000081.1:0-5927 GCA_963659395.1 Holdemanella sp.
AATAGGAGTTCGAATTATAGTCGAATGGTGACCTGTACGGGATTCGAACCCATGAGTGTATCCTTGAAAGGGATATGAGTTAAGCCGCTTCTCCAACAGGCCAGTGGCGCTCACTATAGGGCTCGAACCTACAACCGATCGGTTAACAGCCGATTGCTCTGCCATTGAGCTAAGTGAGCGTCTGCGCAAAAGCGCATTGACAATGATAGATACGCATCGCCCTTTTTGCAAGGATTTTTCAAACGAATCCGAGGATGGCATACGTAAAGACGGCTAAAATGAGCCTTCTTATGAAAAATGACCCGCCATAAACGGGCCATCAAAGCAGATGAACGTTGGTTATTTGGAAAGCTTCTCTTCGATGGACTTCAATAAATCGCCCGCCGTTTTGAATTCTCCAAGTTCCTCCGCCGAGAATTGAATGCCGTATTTGTCTTCCAAACTTAAGCACATCTCCACCACATCCAGACTATCGAGACCAAAATCCTTTAATGGTTTGTTCTCGTCAATCTGAGTCATATGAACTTTCTCAGCGAATAATTTACGAATTTCATCCATTTTGTTTTCGCTCATGCTAACACCTCGCTATCGTATGGGCAAAATTATAAGATTATGTCCGAACGCTAGCAAGTGAAGCCTCTTAAATGGCGACCGTCGCCTGCTTGGCGGCATAGGTGACTGTGCCACTATTATCGACGCTAATGTTTTTATTCACATTCTTGGCAGCCGTCTCAAATCCCGGAATCAAAATCGCCAAGATCGTTCCGAAGGCGGCGAGCACCAAGATCATGCCCAAAAGCTGGCCTTTTATTTCCGACATCCCCTTCACCTCCTTTCTAGATGTATCCTACGATGATGCTTCTTTTCACCGTAAGCTTCATGCTTTCTTTCGAGATATAGAGAGGCTGGTATTCACGCCAAACCTCGAAAGTCATCGTTTCGCCCACTCCATACGTTTCGTCGGGCACCACTAGGTACGCTTTCGCCTGCGTATAGACCAGTTCTTTAACCGTTTCGTCGGCATAGCCTTTGACCGATAGATAATGAGAGGCGGTCGTAGCGGCGCTATTGAGGCCGCTATAAGCCATCTGAAGGGAACAAAGGTCACCCGCGAAAGCCATTGCCTGAATCAAGAAGAAAAGCGACAAAAGAAACCCCACGCTAGAACCCATAATTGGAACTCCCCATCAAAGTCACAACCGCGATGGTCACTAAACCCATCGAGAAAACCGAGCCGACAAGGGGCAAGAAATTGAGATTGGCCAAGCGATTTTTAAGACGATCAAAGGCTTCGTTTCTCTTCTCCTCGGCGATCCTTTCGAAAATTGAATCGAAATGCAGGAAACGTTCCTTTCCTCCATCTAATGACAATTCATATATCGATATTAAGACTTGCTTTATCTCCATTGAATCGAAATGGTTGGAAAAGGTTAAATAAGGCTCAATCGTTTTATCCTCATCAATGCCCGAGAGCAATTGATCAAAATAAACGATCATCTCGCCTTGAGCGTACGTCCTCGTTTCTTCTAACGCGACGTAGACGGGCTTGCCGTTATTGATGAACAACCGGAAGAAAGAGAGCAAATGAACGAATTCTTCTCTCTGCTCTTGCCTTTTGCTCTTAATTATTCTTGTGGGCTTATTAAAGAGAAAGAAGAGAACGCCTAGGGCAAATAAGAAAGCCGCGATGATGAGTAACGGCTGCTTTAGATAGAACGCGGCGAAGAACCCCATCGCCATAATGATTGTGATAGTCGTAACGCCATAAGCGGTTTCCTTTTTTGGGTTAAGCCCAGCCTTAATGGCATCTTGTTTATATCGTTCGACAAAGCTTGATTTATGAACAGGAACGCTCTCTTTCTTTGCGGCCGCTTCCGTTTGCTTTTCCTTCTTTAAAACTAGCTTTTTAGATTTTTTAGTTGGCTTTTGCTGAGCTTTTTGCGATTTTTTCATTTTTATCCCCTTCCTTTTGTTTAGTTAACGGAACACCTGAAACAATCCGTGAGAAAATAACGATCGAGACCGCTATGAAGAGAAAATACAGCATGGCGCAGCCCACGAAAATCTTATTTTTGGATAAAGTGTCATAGAAACCCGAAAGCCCATATCTTAGGAAACCCATGATTAAGGAACTTAGGAAGATCAAGATAGCGAATTCGCCAGTCGCTTTGCGCTCGGCGCCGTTCCTCCTTATGAGGTCTTTTTCTTTTTCGGTGATCTCCAATAAAAACGGTTCTGACAGAATGACGATTTCCCCGCCCTCCGATTCATAGATATCGATGATCGACAGGAACAAGCGGTAATATTCGTTATGGAAATAAGCCGCAAGCGACCTTAGGCGGTCGGTGATGATCTTTTCTTTGTTGGCATCGGCGAACGCCAAGAATTCCTTGCTCGCCTCCAAAGTGGCCGCTTTATAGGCTTCTTCATAAGACCCTGAGGCGATACTCGATAGAAGAAAGGAACGGCAAAAGGAGAAGCATTCTCGCTCCACCTTCTCCTTTTTCCTTTTCCTGGAGAAGAAAAGATATTCGGAGCCAAGCAAAGCCAATAGGAAAAGCAACAGAGTCACCAAAGACAAAAGGTAGTTATCGACTAGCAAATAGCAAATGCCGGCGAAGAAAAAAGAAAATAACGACAAAATCAGATAACGGCTCATCCTTCTCTCCTTTCGTACAATAATTCCATTTGCCCACTTCTTTCGTTTAAGTGACCAATAGAACGCACAAACCTCTTAATCGATCCGTCCGAAGCCGATGCTTTCCCTAAATAGACGTAATAGGGAATGGACGCTTTGACTTCGGCGAACAATTCCCCGTAATTGATTTCCGCATCGGACATTAAAGCAAGCCTAACGAGCCGCGAAGGCATCATCTCTAGCTTATCGGCGTGAATAGTCGTTATAAGAGGATGGCCGCTGCCAGCCGAAGCGAGCGCTTCGTACATCTCCTCTCCTCTGGCTTCGGCGATGATCAAATAATCGGGGTTGTGACGCAAGGCGTTTTTGATCAAGAACCGTAGCGACGTCTTCTCGCTTTTCGAATCGGCGATCCAAGTCGTCATGTCGATGGAATCGGATGTCACCATATCAAGCTCCTCGACATTATCCAAAACGAGAACGCGGGTGTTTTCCGGAAGATTCAGCAACAACCACTTCTGCAATTCCGTCTTACCGACTCCCGTTTGCCCACCGATGACGATCGAACGCCTTTTCTTCAAGATCGAAAGAAGGATATTTCTAACTGATTCATCCATGAATTGCAGGTCTTTTTCGATTTTGCAATCCTTGGAAGCAATACGAATAGAGAAGCTTGGCGCTTTCTTTTCACGGAATCTTCCCACTGAAAGATTAACCCCATTAAGGCGGTAACGGCCAAAGCTAACATCTAATATTGGCTCGGCCGTATTGATGGATTTCTCCGTAAGATTGGCAATTTGCCTTAAGAAAGAAGTGACTTGCTCAGTCGTCGGCGAAGCATCCTCGAAACGTCTCCTGCCTATTTTATTGCTCACATAAAATAGCGTTCCCCCGTTAAAAGATATATCCGTCACGTCCTCGCGGGTTAATAACGGAGAGAGAAAGGATTTCTCCAAGAATTCCACCGCCGCCTCAGTCATGGCTCGCTCCCTCGATGATATGAAAGATCTTTTGATCGCAGAATGTATAAATCCCTCCGAAAGAGGCTTCTAATTGGAAGCTAAAAATCTGCGGGAAAGCTTCTACTTTGCCGGAAGAGGGGTAATAAGTCGAATAGGCGTCGAAATAAAATTTGACGCGGTAGCCGCCATTAGGGCCCTTAAGATAAGGCGATAGGTTGGCTTCAAAATAATCTTCCACGGCTCTGACGCTTAAAGTCTCATTGAAATAAGGTTGCACCGTCTCCCCTAGTTCCGAAAGCTTCTTGTTGCTGTTACGGATGCTGACCGCGCTTTTGAGCAAAATCGCATCGAAGGAGAGAAAAACCTCGCGAATCCCTCCACCGCAATAAGAGAAATGAAAAAGATTCATCGAAAAAACGGTCAAGATAGTCAACAAAATCATATTTCCCATCAGATTTCCTCCACGATCGCGTATTCGCTCCAATTAATCGGCCCATAGTAGTCGTGCGTTTTAGTGACGGTGAATTCGTGTTCAAAACTATCCGATTCATTTTCGCCGAAATCGTCAAGTTTTAAAACGCAGTCGTAAACGCGCGCCGAAGATGAGGGGAGAGGAGGCATGAAAAGGCTGCTCGTCTTGTAATAACGGGTGCCTAAAGCGTGCAATTTGTCCGTGCATTCTCGGCCATCATAAGAAACGACAAATGTATTTTTGAACTTCACCTTGGTATTAACGCCGTCAAATTCCGGAACCACCGGCAAGCTTCGATAATATTTCTTGAGCTCTTTGTCGTAACGAGTCGTTCCCACATCGAAATCGCTCGTATGAGAATAAATCCGTATTTCCCCGCTTTTCCAGGTAACGGCCGTCGGCTTTTTGAAATAATCGAGGCCCTGAAAGCAAAAATTCATCGGGAAAATGCCGTATTTAGGATCGCGGTATTCGCTTTCGAATCCGGAGCCGTCGATTTTGAATTCCGTTTTGTAAATATGGTTATCGCGGTCCCCTAATAGCCAACCTCGATAATAACCAACTTGGTTAGCCACCACTTCTCGGTCGTATTGACGTGCCCAGGGTAAATCAGACGCGGTTATCTCGTTTTTCTTCGTCTTGGAATAATGGAGATATTCGTTATGAAGGTCGTACGGCGATTTCACTCCGTCCGCCAAGCAAATGATCCTAGAACGCACGTAATGATATTGCTCCCAATCGTATTTGAGCTTCCAAGTACCGGCGATAGTAAGGGTATCGCCCGCCTTAGTGGGATTCCAAACTTGATTAGGATAAACGTATTCGTCGCGGTAATAGCCCTCCGCCCGCTTGTTCGAAGCGTGTTTCTCGTAATCGTAATCGAATTTGACGGCCACTTGAATGCTGCCCGCTCGTAGAGCCACTAGGGTATAGGAGTAATTGATATCGTTCTTCCCGTGTGGCGGCACCGCCATTTCTTTGAAATAGAATCCGATGGTGTCCGACCAACCGGTATTGCCAACGCGGATGATGTCGCTTTGATCGACCGTTGCTCCGCCTAAAAGAAGCGGCAAAGAAAGCGATAAAAACAAACTGCGCGCTTTCTCTTTTTTCATGCCGTGCACCTCATTGCGTAAATGGCTTTGCTAAGAAGCTCATCGACAAGTTGTTCTCGTTCCTCTTCTTCGATCGTCCCGTAATACCAGAATGGGTAATGCCTTTCCCTCTCTAGAATGTCGTTAACGAAGACCCTTCTCTCCGTTTCGCTAAGACCCTCTAGGAACAAACGTATTTTGATTAGCCTTCTCACCGACTCGTTTTTGACGCGGGTAAAAAGATATACCGGCGTCAATTGAGACAAATGGGCATCGGGGCTATAGCCCGCCTCCAATAAGGTTTGGCGAAACCATTTCGTGAAATCGGCAATTTCGTTTTTCTCGTTTTTCTTCTCCATCGAAGTTCACCTCGCACCATTCGTATAGGCAAGAGCTTCGCCTTTTGTTTCAGCTAAAATTTGGCAAAGAAAATACAGTCAGCAAAAGATGACTATTTAACTAATTTAAATTGTGATTGTAAAAATTATGAAAGAATCTTGTCGGCGTCTTTCACGAAATCGAAAATCGACAAGGAAAGAATGCCGTCCTCATCATATGAAGCTTCCTTAGCGTCATTATAGACAACAATTTTTTTGAAACTGTTGGGGATTTTACGTAAGACACGCTTTTTTCCCTCTTCCTCTTTGTCATCAAACCTAGAAAAACGGCATTGAAGATAGAAGGAAACGCCTTTTTTCGTCGCGATGAAATCCACATATTGAGGAAGGCGGGGACGCTTGCCATGCTCATTGGTGTAAAAC
>CAVKTU010000082.1:0-5925 GCA_963659395.1 Holdemanella sp.
AACGAAGATAGCTCGATCGCCGCTTTGCAAAAGATTAGCGACGATTATGCCCAAAGCGAGGAGAAAGACGCTCCTTCCTCCATCCAAAAAGTGGCGCAAGTCATTAACGATGGCTTAAAAGAGGAAGACGATTCCCGCTTGGTCAATTCTTCCAAACATCATTATGTCCTTACCCGTGCCGACGATATCCTCCGCGAAAGCGAGGAAGGCAAGTCGCCCGACGAGATCATGAACGAAATCAAGCAACTCTTGCTAGAGCCGTATCCTTCGAAGACCTCAGCCGTCCTTGATAAAATCAAAGACCAAGGCTTCGAATATAGCACCAAGAGCTCCGTCACCGTCGCCATCAGCGACATTAAACCGGTCGACGGCAAAGAGGAATTGGTCAACGATTATCGTAAGAAAGTCGAACACATCAATTACTTAGCGAATCATAAGGGTCTTCTTTCCGAGAATGAACGCCATGAAACGGTGGTCAAACTCTGGCAGGAATGCACCTCCAAGGTCCGTGAACTCGTCGAAGCGGCCATCAAGAAACCCGAAGAGAGACAAAACCCCGTCATCATCATGCTTGACTCCGGCTCTCGTGGTTCGGTCGATAACTTCAACCAGCTCGAAGGCATGAAAGGCTTAGTCGCCGCCGCCCGTGGCAGCGCCCATAAAGACTATGTTTACGAAATGCCAATCACTTCCAACTACCGCAGCGGCTTAACCATTGCCGAATATTTCCATAACACCCATGGTTCCCGTAAGGGTGGTGCCGATACCGCTTTAAAGACGGCCGACTCGGGCTATTTGACCCGTCGTTTGGTCGACGTCGCGCAAGATGTCATCGTCCGCGAGGAAGATTGCCATTGCGACCACGGCTTCAAAGTCCGGGAAATCGTCGACACAGCCCGTAAAGTCGTCATCGTCAAGCTCGAAGACCGTTTGGTCGGCCGCTTCGCGATGCACGATATCGTCAATCCCGAAACGGGTGAAGTCATCGTCAAGGGCAATACCCTCATTGGCCTTGAAAGCGCCAAGGCGATTGTCGCCGCGGGCATTAAAGAAGTGGAGATCCGCTCCTTATTTACCTGCAACACCAAGAATGGCGTTTGCCAACACTGCTATGGTCTTAACATGGCTACCGGCCACTTGGTCGAACTTGGCGAAGCCGTCGGTATCATGGCGGCCCAATCCATTGGTGAGCCTGGCACGCAGTTAACGATGCGTGTCTTCCACACCGGTGGTATGGCTACCACCGATATCACTCAGGGTCTTCCCCGTGTTCAAGAGCTGGTGGAAGCCCGTAACCCGAAGGGCGAAGCCCTCATCAGCGAAATCGACGGCATTGTCGAGGCCATCAAAGACGATGGCGACGGCCGTTATATCGTGACCGTCCGCTCTACGAGCGAAAAGACCGCCGAAAGCGATGTCGCGGAAGTGAAGAATTACACGACGGGATTCGGCGTGCGTCTACGCGTTAAGAAAGGCGATCACGTCGAAGCCGGCGGCAAGATCACCGAAGGCGCCATCAACCCGAAGCAACTCCTCGAAGTCAGCGACGTCGAGAAAGTCGAAGTCTATATGATCAAGGAAATCCAGAAGGTTTATGCCGCCCAGGGTATCGACATCAGCGACAAGCATTTGGAGGTTATTATCCGTCAGATGCTCCGCAAGATGGTCGTTATCGACGGTGGGGATACGCCGCTTCTTCCTGGCACCCGCGTGGATGTCGATCGCTTTAAAGAAGCCAATAAGGCCGCGCTTATCGCTGGTAAGCGCCCAGCCGTCGGCCATCCGCTCGTTCTTGGTATTACTAAGGCCGCTTTGGAGACGGATAGCTTCCTTAGCGCCGCTTCCTTCCAAGAAACGACCCGCGTCCTTACCGATGCAGCCATCAAGGCTAAGACCGATCCGCTCCATGGCTTGAAGGAGAATGTCATCACCGGCAAACTCATTCCGGCCGGCACGGGACTTCTTAGCGAAGCTGATGAAGAGGAAAGACTTGGTTACTTCGACGTTTTGACCCATATGCAAGAAGTCAAAGCGCAATATATCGAAGCTCACGACCGTCAGGAAGTCATCGACCGTTAATAAAGGCCCCTTGGCAAAACGCCAAGGATTAAAGGAGAAAAAATATGAAATTAGCCGCTTTCATTCTTTGCCTGTTATCGACCATCGGCATGGGGTGCTTTCTTATCCCCCTTATCTGGTGCATACCGATGACGGTGAAGGTTTATCGCGCTTATAAGAACAACGAAAAGCTTTCCGTCGGCTTTAGCGTCTGCACCTTGCTTTTCGTCAGCCTTATCGGCGGGGTGTTGCTGCTTTGCGATACCGACGCCTAAAGGAAATTTTAGCGCTTGAAATTGAGTGGGTATAAAGTCCACTCGCACTGGCGTGTCAAAAATGGAATAATTTCGTTGTTGACACGCTTTTTATGTTGTTTTATCATCTTGCACGGACGCTAGGGGAGGACCCTAGCGATGGCAAGATGACACGCCTATGGCAGTGGACATCAAGAGAACAAAGGAGAATTGGAAATGCCAACGATTAACCAACTCGTTCGCTCTGGCAGGAAATCCAATGTCAAGAAGTCGAAGACACCGGCTCTTGGCAAGCGTTGGAATTCCTTAGTCAAAGCGGCGAAAGATCAACCAAGTGCCCAAAAGCGCGGTGTTTGCACCCGTGTCGGCACGATGACCCCGAAGAAACCGAACTCGGCGCTTAGAAAATACGCCCGTGTCCGCCTCTCCAACGGGTACGAAGTTACCGCCTATATCGGCGGCGAAGGACATAACCTTCAAGAGCATAGCACCGTCATGATCCGTGGCGGACGTGTCAAGGACCTTCCTGGCGTCCGTTATCACATCATCCGCGGATGCCTCGATTGCGCGGGCATCGAAGCCCGTCGCCAAGGCCGCAGCCAATATGGCACGAAGAAACCGGCCCCAGCTAAATAATTAGGAAAGGAAAGATCACATGTCACGCAAAGGAAAAATCGAAAAGCGGGATGTTCTTCCCGATCCAGTTTATAACACCAAACTGGTTACCCGTTTGATTAACCGCGTTATGTATGATGGCAAACGCGGCACGGCCCAAACGATCATCTATAACAGCTTCAAGATCATCGAAGAGAAGACCCAGAAGCCGGCGATGGACGTCTTTGCGACCGCTATCGCGAACATCATGCCGGAAGTCGAACTCAAGGTTCGCCGTATCGGCGCCGCCAACTATCAGGTCCCAGTCGAAGTGAGTCCCGAAAGGAAACAGACGCTCGGCCTCCGTTGGCTCGTCAATTATTCCAGGCTTCGCAACGAAAAGACCATGGAACAGAAATTGGCTGGCGAAATCATCGATGCCGCCAATGGCAGCGGTGGAGCCGTCAAGAAGAAAGAAGACGTCCACAAGATGGCCGAAGCCAACAAGGCTTATGCCCATTATCGCTGGTAATTAAGGAGAAGATAGATGGCCAACGACGAAAACATGATCACGGAGACCGATAACTACGATCTTCCTCATACCCGCAACATCGGCATCATGGCCCACATCGATGCTGGAAAAACGACGACCACCGAACGTATCCTCTATTACACCGGCCGCACCCATAAGATCGGCGAAGTCCATGAAGGAACCGCCGTTATGGACTGGATGGTCGAGGAGCAAGAGCGCGGCGTCACGATCACCGCTAGCGCCACAACCGCTTTCTGGAAGAATTACCGCGTCAACATCATCGACACTCCAGGGCACGTCGACTTCACGGTTGAAGTTGAACGTTCCCTCCGCGTCCTCGACGGCGCTGTCACCGTTCTCGATTCCAAAAACGGCGTTGAGCCGCAAACGGAGACCGTCTGGCGTCAAGCCGATAAATACAACGTCCCTCGCATTGTCTTCTGCAACAAGATGGACGCCATCGGCGCTGACTTCTTCATGTGCCTTGATTCGCTCAAGGAACGTCTAGGCGTTAGCTATGCCGCCTTCCAATATCCTATTGGCAAAGAGAGCGGATTCATCGGCGAAATCGATCTTGTCCGCATGGTTGCTTGGACCTATACCCAAGATAAGGACGTCCCTCCGACGGAAGGACCGATTCCCGAAGAGCTTAAAGCCAAGGCGCAAGAATATCACGAGAAGCTTCTCGAAGCCCTCGCCAATTACGACGACGAATTGATGCTCGACATACTCGATGGCAAAGAGCCGACGGTCGAGAAAATCAAAGAAGTCGCCCGCAAAGCGACCATCACTGGCAAATTCTTCCCCGTCTTCTGCGGAACCGCCTTCAAAAACAAAGGCGTTCAATTGCTTCTTGACGCCGTTATCGACTATTTGCCTTCGCCTCTCGATATCCCTGGGGAACCGGGAGAACTCAAAGGCGAGCCGTATACTTGCAAAACGACCGACGATGCCCCGTTTGTCGGATTGGCGTTCAAAATCGCCACCGACCCCTTCATTGGCCGTCTTGCTTATGTGCGTGTCTACCAAGGTGTTCTCAAGAGCGGAACCTACGTCTATAACAGCAGCCGTGGAACCCAGGAGCGTATCGCCCGTTTGGTTCTCATGCACGCCAACCATCGTCAAGAGGTTCCTTGCCTCCACGCTGGTGAAATCGGCGCCGTTGTCGGCTTAAAGAACACGACGACTGGCGACACCCTCTGCGATTCCGACAATCCTGTCGTTCTCGAGAGACTCGAATTCCCTGAACCGGTTTTGGAAGAGGCCGTTGAGCCGAAGACCAAAGCCGACCAAGAGAAGATGTCCGTGGCTCTTCAGAAATTGGCTGAAGAAGACCCGACCTTCCGCGTCCATACCGATAACGAAACCGGCCAAACCATCATCGGTGGCGTCGGCGAGCTTCAACTCGAGGTTCTCATCGAACGTATGCGCCGCGAATTCTCGGTGGATGTCAACGTCGGCAAACCGCAAGTCAATTACCGCGAAACCATCCGCAAGAGCGGCGAAGCCGAAGGGCGTTATATCAAACAGACTGGCGGCCATGGTCAATACGGCGACGTTTGGATCCGTTTCGAACCGAACCCCGGCAAAGGATTCGAATTCGTCGATGCCATCGTCGGCGGTGCCGTTCCGAAAGAATTCATCAAGCCGACGCAACAAGGTCTTGAAGAAGCCCTTAACCGCGGCATCGTGGCCGGTTACCCCATCATCGACATCAAAGCGACCCTCTTCGACGGATCCTATCACGATGTCGACTCGAGCGAAGCCGCGTACAAAATCGCCGCTTCGATGGCCCTTAAGGCCGCTGGCGTCAAGTGTGACCCTGTCATCTTAGAACCTATCATGAAGGTGACGATCACCGTGCCAGAGCAATATTATGGCGACGTCATTGGCGACGTTTCCCGTCGTCGTGGCAACATCAACACCGAATCGCAACGCGGCAACGCCAAAGAGCTTGAATGCTTCGTTCCGCTCGCGGAGATGTTCGGCTACGTCACCGACCTTCGTTCCTTGACGCAAGGACGTGGCAACTTCATGATGAGTTTCGACCATTATGGAGAATGCCCGCGTTACATCCAGGACAACATCATCAAGAACAGCTCTGCTCACTAGTTACCTTAATGGTAAATGTTGCGAACACTTAAGAACTGCTCTATCATTACTACGCGAACTTTCTAAAGAAACCATTCTTGGAGGAATTAAAAAATGGCAAAAGAGAAATTCAATCGTGACCGTGTCCACGTTAACGTTGGTACCATCGGCCACATCGACCACGGCAAAACGACCTTAACGGCCGCTATCTGCCACGTCCTTAGCCTCGTTGGCAAAGAAACCAATGGCGCCGAGGGCAACGCCAAAGACGTCGGCTATGCCGGCATCGACAGCACGCCAGAAGAGCGCGCTCGTGGCATCACCATCAATTCTGCTCACGAAGAGTACGAAACCGCGCATCGTCACTATGCGCACGTCGACTGCCCGGGGCACGCT